>CATLAS010000011.1 GCA_949878535.1 uncultured Eubacteriales bacterium
ACGAATCCACAGAGGACGACCCATTTCCTCCGTCAGTCGCAAAAAGCGCAGCACCGTTTGCAGATTCCCCTTACAATGCTTTATATAATCCTCGGCAGTAGTAAATTTTAAATCTGCAATCACAAGATCTGTATATTGAAGCACGGCACGCGCGCCGTCCAAATCAGCCGAACCTGCTGTACAAATGGCAGTGTGCAGAGATTGTTCTTTTGCCGCCCGCAAAAGCTCGGCAGCAAACGCACTTTGCAGCAGCGGCTCGCCGCCAGACAGGGTGATCCCACCCGCATCGCCGAAATAGGGACTACACCGCAATGCCTTTGCAATAATTTCGTCTACAGTATATAAAGAACCTTCCCGCAGATTCCAGGTTTCCGGATTGTGACAATACGCGCACCGCAGAGCGCATCCCTGGAAAAAGACCACAAAACGAATACCCGGCCCCTCTAAAGTACCAAAAGTTTGAAAGGCGTTGATTCGTCCTTTATTTTCAGACACAGCATTCTCCTTATACCGCATGATGGAAGGTACGTTGAATCACTTCCCGCTGCTGTTCTCTGCTCAGCTTATGAAAATTAACAGCATAGCCAGACACACGAATCGTCAGATTAGGGTATTTATCCGGATCATTGTAAGCCTCTATGAGCATTTCCCGATTCATTACATTCACATTTAAATGATGCGCACCCTGTCCAAAATATCCGTCCAGCATGGCACACAGATTTGCATATCGCTCCTGCTCTGTTTTGCCCAAAGCATCCGGAATAATGGAGAAGGTGTTGGAGATGCCGTCTTTACAATGTGCATATGGAATTTTCGCTACGGAGTTCAGCGCGGCAATCGCACCGTTCTTTTCCCTTCCATGCATGGGGTTTGCGCCGGGAGCAAATGCCTCGCCGACTTTTCTGCCGTCCGGTGTGGAGCCGGTTTTCTTACCATACACTACATTGGAAGTAATCGTCAAAACTGACAAGGTGTGCTCTGCATTCTTATACAGAGGATGCTGCTGCAATGCCTTGTGGAACAGTTCGATTTGTCCGGCTGCAATGCTGTCAACTCGATCATCGTCGTTGCCGTATGCGGGATATTCCCCTTCTACAGTGAAATCACGAATTAAACCGGTGGTTTCATCCCGCACGCATTTTACGCGGGCATATTTGATTGCAGAAAGTGAATCCGCCAGCACGCTAAGTCCCGCAACACCGAACGCCATATACCGGTGCACATCGGTATCATGAAGCGCCATCTGGGTTTTCTCATAGGCATACTTGTCATGCATATAGTGAATGACATTCATCGTATTTACATAGGTTTTCGCAAGCCAGTCGCGGTACAAATCCAATCTTTTGCAAACCGCCTCATAATCCAGCACTTCATCCGGATAAGGCTCCGCCTCGGGACCTACCTGAATATTTTTCATTTCATCCCGCCCGCCGTTGAGTGCGAGAAGCAGCAGCTTTGCCAGATTAGCGCGCGCACCGAAGAACTGCATATCCTTACCCACACGCATAGCAGAAACACAACATGCAATCGCATAATCGTCCCCGTAATACGGACGCATGAGATCATCATTTTCATATTGAATTGCACAGGTGCCACAGGAAACAGACGCGCAATATTTTTTGAAAGAATCGGGAAGCGCGCGGGACCACAAAATCGTAAGGTTCGGTTCCGGCGCAGCGCCCAGATTGTGCAACGTATGCAGAAAACGATAAGATGTTTTTGTAACGAGCGTCCGTCCATCCTCGCCCATGCCGCCGACTGCTTCGGTAATCCACATGGGATCCCCGCCAAACAGCTCGTTGTAAGCAGGTGTACGCAAATGCCGCGCCATACGCAGCTTCATAACAAACTGGTCGATCAGCTCCTGCGCGCCTTCTTCTGTAAGGATTCCTGCCTGAATGTCCCGTTCAATATAAATATCCAAAAAGGTAGACACTCTGCCAAGGCTCATTGCAGCGCCGTTTTGCTCCTTGATTGCGCCCAAATATCCAAAGTATACCCACTGCACCGCTTCCCGGGCATTCTTAGCGGGGCCGGAAATATCACATCCGTACATAGCAGCCATATCTTTCAGATATCCAAGGAATCGGATTTGCTGGTACAGTTCCTCACTCAAACGGATGCTGTCCACATCCATAGCTCCCTCGCCTACTGCTTTTTTATCCTTCTGTTTTTCCTCGATCAGCTTATCTATACCGTACAGGGCAACCCTTCTGTAGTCTCCGATAATTCTGCCGCGGCCGTATGCATCCGGTAGTCCTGTTATAATACCACAGCGTCTGGCGTTGCGCATTTCTTCTGTATAAACCCGATACACGCCATCATTGTGCGTGGTTCTGTACTGGAATTCATCTTCCACAATATCGGAAAGCGTATACCCGTATGCAGCGCAAGCTTCCCGTGCCATTTTGATTCCACCGAACGGGTTGACACCGCGGCAGAGCGGTGCATCCGTCTGCAATCCTACGATCAGTTCATTTTCCTGATCCAAATAACCGGGCGCATAGTTCAAAAGGGAGGATACTGTGTCTGTTTTAATATCCAATACGCCGCCTTTTTCCCGCTCCTGCGCAAGAAGCGCGTCCAGCTTTTCTTTCAGTCCGATGGTTCTCTGTGTCGGTTCAGCCAAAAAAGACGCGTCCCCTGTGTAGGGGGTATAATTTTTCTGGATAAAATCCCGCACATCAATTTTCGTGTTCCAGACACCTTCATTGAAATTTTTGAACATATCTATTCCTCCCTGAATCTATTATTTTCCATAAAGCCCCCCTTGTGCAAAGGGGGGTGGCGCGGCTCTGCCGCGACGGAGGGATTGTCTGCTATACTACCGATTTATAGATTCTGCAAAATGATAGCATAAACAATCCCTCACCCGCTACGCGGGAGCCCCCTTTGCACAAGGGGGCCTTTCCCCAATTCTTCAAGTCTCCCCCAACAAGGTGGATGGCACGGCCAAGCGTAGCGATCGTGACGGGGGATTGTTATTATACTACCGATTTACAGATCCTGCGAAATGACAGTATAGACAATCCCTCACCCGCTACGCGGGAGCCCCCTTTGCACAAGGGGGCCTTTCCCCAATTCTTTAAGTCTCCCCCAACAAGGTGGATGGCACGGCCAAGCGTAGCGATCGTGACGGGGGATTGTTTGTTATACTACCGATTTACAGATCCTGCGAAATGACAGTATAGACAATCCCTCACCCGCCTCGCGAGAGCACCCTAGGATCCGCTACGCGGCTCCAGCACAAGGGAGCCTTTTAATACAAAGTGGAGCTGCGTCGTGCCCTCTTTGCTGGGGGAGCCTTTTGAACCGGGGAAACTGTGCCGTACTCCCTTTGCAAAGGTGGCTAATGAAGTTTGCTCTCCCACTTATTCCCATCCAAATTATACAAAAAGGGCAGTCTCCATATTGAGAGACTGCCCAGACGGTCGGCGCACCGCTTTTTACTTCATGTGGTAAACTCCACCGGCGGGCCCCCGCCGTCCGTCAGTAATAAAAAGCGTTATTCGGTACTGTCTATAGCTTATACTGAAAATCGGTTTTTGTCAATGGAACATTTCCATAAGAATTATGGTCAAATCCCATTTTATTTTATGTCTTTATACTTTCCGTATGGAAAATACAGTATATTCAAAGTCAGAATATACATTTGGTACATCTATTTCAATCTGCAGCATTTCCTTTCCTGCGCAGACTGCAGCAGGAATATAAAAATCGTTATCGGCAAAAGCGGTTGCTTCATTGTATCCTGGATTGTACCAGTCGCCAACCGGCACGCCGTCAACAGAAACAACACCCAACTGCGGAGACCGCGTCTGATCGTACAGACGGCGGAGACAAACGCCGTCGTTTTCCGGTGCAATCGCCACTTCAAACCGGATTTTTCCTGCTTTATGCACAAAACCGTCTTTTTGCAGCACAGGTGCTTTCCGCTCGCTTTCGATTTTCGCGGTGAGAGATACTGCCTCGGCACTGTCGCTGGTATAGCCATGTTGTGCTCTGGACCGGGGACTGCCCACATAAATAAAGTCCGTTTGTGTGAAAAGTCCGTCCGGCTGCCGATAGGACAGACACAGGCTGGAATAGTCGGAATACGTCTGTCCAACCGCTCCGTGCTGGATGGATAAGCGGATTCCGTCCACAAAGCTGATAGGCATATCGTGAAGGAATCGATAATATCCGGCCGGATATTTAAAGGAACCTTTTACCGTGCAGTCGTTCATTAAATATACGTCATTGATACAGCCCGCACAGGGAGAATCATACTTTGTGTTGGGCCAGTAGATACCCAGATAAAAGTCCTCCGTACCAGTACCGTTGATTTGCGGTGTACGCGCACCGTTTATAAAGAAATGTTCGTTGCCTTCGCAGTACTGCCCGCCGTGACAAGTCTGCATCACAGCCACAACATGACCGCGACCGAAAAATTCTCCAATGAGCCAATCATCAAACAGTTCTGTAATACCCTTGCGGAAATCTGCGTGGAAATATCCTGCTTCCTTTTTGGGATATGTATTCTCCTCCACCGCAAGTTTCAGGGTCAGCTCAGCCGGGGATTCCGTGTCAAGGTTTACAAGGGTAATATCCGCGCATTTCCAGAATGGCATAGGCAGATACAGCGACATCACAATCTGATCGCCCTCCATGTGCACATCCAGCGCATGGGAATGCACTTCCGTAAATCCGAAAGGCTGAGAAAACATGTGCAGCAGAGGAGTCGCCACCTGAGATATTTTTTCTCCGTCCCAGGAAATATCCACCTGCACCTGACTAAGATCCGCGTCCGCAGGCGCGGTTACTGTAAACGCTGTAATTGTACCCGGCTGCTCCGCTTTAAATACATTGGTATACATAGAGGTCAGGGTAAGCGTCTTTTCATATGTATACGTTTTCTGTACCGGCACTTCTCCTGCAAATGCCCGCAAGAATGCGGCGCTTCTGCCGCCTACCGTGTCCATATCTGTATCACCGTCAAACTTTTCATACATGATATGGTAATACACATTATCCAGCTTGCCGACGGCTGTAATTTTCAGTCCCTTTTCAAAAGGAATGGGAATGAAGAAATTCCCCGCCCGGCAGTCCGCTTCATCATAATGTCCCCGCTCTTCATAGGTATTGCCTGCGCCGGACAGCTCCGGCACAGCGTTGTTAAAAAATCCGAACATTGTTGTAGTGTACCGGGGCGTATCGCTTCCATCAAAATAAAAAGAAACAGTAGTTTCTTCAGAAGCGTTTGCAACCCAGATGCTTTTGATGCATCCTTTACCATGCTCGTCAAACAGCACCATAGAGCCGTCTGCATCCTGATACAAAAACTGGTTGAAGTCCGCATTCTCCGCATTTCGGTCAAAGCTGGACGCCTGCATTGTCCGTCTGTGCGTTTCAAGATAAGGCAGTTCGCTCAGCTCATAGTAATCTCGCATATTTGTTCTCCCAAATTCAAATGTATTGTTCTCATTATATCGGACAGGCGGTACAAAGTCAATGTTTACTGCGTTATATTCGCAAATACAGTTGATTTTCGGATAGAATATGCTAAAATAAGGAAACTGTAAGGCAGAAAAACATTTCTGCCCTCTCCCGCACCAGAACACAAACAAGGAGCATCCCAATCATGACGCAAAATCCTTCTGTTACAAAGTTTGCCTGCTATATGTCCAACGCCTCTATGGCTGCAGTGGCAAGCATATCTCCCCTGCTTTTTATCACTTTCCACGATCTTTACGGAATCTCATTTACTCTGCTGGGTCTGTTGGTTCTCATCAATTTCTGCACTCAGCTGTGCGTGGATGTGCTGTTTTCCTTTTATGCACATAAATTTAACATATCAAAAGTCGTGCGATCTATGCCGCTTCTGACTGTGCTGGGACTGCTGATCTACGGATCCCTGCCGCCGCTTTTCCCGGAAAAAGCATATCTGTTTCTGGTAATCGGAACAGTCATTTTTTCTGCTGCCGCCGGTCTTGCAGAAGTGCTGATCAGTCCTGTAATTGCAGCGCTTCCCTCTGAAAATCCAGAGCGGGATATGAGCCGCGCCCATTCCATATACGCCTGGGGCGTTGCAGTAGTAGTACTGCTGAGTACACTATATCTGCGCCTGTTCGGAATAGAGGTGTGGTATATCCTTGTATTTATTTGGATCAGTATACCGCTGGCAGCTTTTATCCTTTTCATGTGTGCGCACATCCCCGTACTGCCCACCTCCCAAAACAGCGCGGGAACAGCCAACCTGTTCAAAAACCCAGTTTTAATTTTGTGCATTCTATGTATCTTTCTGGGGGGAGCCAGTGAAAACACCATGACCCAGTGGTGCTCAAGCTATCTGGAATCGGCTTTAGGGATTCCAAAACTCTGGGGCGATGTTTTCGGCGTTGCTGTGTTTGCAATTATGCTGGGACTTGGCAGAACGTTGTATGCAAAATACGGGAAAAATATCGCCAAATTTTTGCTGCTTGGTTTTGCAGGAGCCTTTTTCTGCTACATAACGGCAGCCCTTTCCCCCACCCCCGTTATTGGTCTGCTGGCCTGTATATTCACAGGGTTCTGCGTATCTATTCTATGGCCGGGTACTTTAATTTATACAGCACAGGCAGTTCCGAACGCCAGTGTGGCAGTGTACGCACTACTTGCGGCAGGAGGTGACTTAGGCGGATCGATTGCACCGCAGCTGCTCGGCAGTATCACAGATGCAGTATCTAAAAGCAGGTGGGCAGCTTCCTTTGCAGAAAATCTGTCTCCCGAGCAGATTGGGTTCAAAGCAGGCATGTTGATCGCCGCGCTGTTCCCTTTGATTGGAACTGCTGTTGTTCTGGTTTTGAAACATGCAGTCAGGAAAAGGAAAGCATCGACGTAGTGCACAATTTTAAAAATGCCCCAACAAAGGTAGCGCGGCGCAGGCTCTTCTAAACTTCGCAAGCCTCCCCCCAGCAAAGGAAACTGTCTCGGAGCATCCTAATTCTTCTGTAAGGTTCACCTGTGTAAAAGGAACTGTCGCGATGCACTCTAATTCTTCTATATGGTTCCCCCCAGTAAAGGGAGCTGTCACGAAGCACTCTAATTTTTCTTTATGGCTTCCCCCAGTAAAGGGAGCTGTCACGAAGCACTCTAATTCTTCTTTATGGCTTCCCCCAGTAAAGGGAGCTGTCACGAAGCACTCTAATTCTTCTTTATGGCTCCCCCCAGTAAAGGGAGCTGTCACGAAGCACTCTAATTCTTCTTTATGGCTCCCTTGTGCAAAGGGAGCTGTCGCGATGCGACTGAGGGATTGTTTATGCTATCATTTTGCAGGATTTATAAATTGACAGTATGTATGGACAATCCCTCCGAGTTTTGCTGCGCAAAACCCACCTCCCTTTACACAAGGGAGGCTTGGGTTTGGTGTAAATTGCACCGTGCCACCTCCCTTTGCCGAGGACGTCTTTTCTGGTGGTGCTGAACAAGAGAACCGTCATAATTTGCCCTTCCCTTTTTCTTCACACATTTATCACATGGATTCCATTGACTGGATCTATCAAAATGTGATACAATATATAGGAATGTAATACATCATAAGCATGAAAGAGGGCATTTCATGTTCGGTAAAACCTTAAAAAAACGCACATTTCATTTGTCCGCCTCCCAAACAATCATGGCAGGATTTGCCTGTATGATCTTTATTGGCGCACTTTTGCTGAATCTTCCCGCTGCCAGCAGATCAGGGGAAAGTGTTGGCTTTATCAATGCATTGTTTACCGCCACCTCTGCTAACTGCGTTACTGGATTGATTGTCGTGAACACGATGGCCCACTGGACTTTGTTCGGGAAAGTGGTAATTCTTTTGCTGATTCAGGTCGGCGGGCTTGGATTTATGACTCTGATCACAATTGCTATGGTTTTGATCCGCCGGAAAATCTCCCTGAGAAGTCGGCAAACAATCCAGGCATCCTTTAATCAGGAAAGTATCGGCGGCATGGTCCGTCTGGTGCGAAATGTTGTTTTAATAACCCTCTTTTTTGAAATAGTCGGCGCACTTTTGCTGGCGTTTTCCTTTTGGATCAATGGTTCCATGTCTATCCCGCGTGCTTTAGGACAGGGTATATTTCACGCAATTTCTGCTTTTTGTAATGCCGGATTTGACAACATCGGACCAGAAGGGCTGATGCCATTTCAAAAAAATATTCCTGTCAATCTTATTATAATGATATTGATTATTGCAGGCGGCATCGGTTTTACCGTTTGGGGGGAAATTGCACGAATCCTGCACAACAAATCAAAACAATCCCTGCGCGTTCGTTTGCGACGGTTCAGTCTGCACAGCAAAATTGTTTTAGCAGTCACTGGCGTTCTGATCGTGGGCGGTGCCATCTTTTTCCTAATTGTGGAATGGTCCAACCCGCGCACACTGGGCGGCATGCCGATCTGGGAAAAAATCCAGGCTTCCCTGTTTCAGTCGGTAACGCTGCGCACTGCCGGTTTCAATACCATCCCACAGGATGGACTGACGGAAATTTCCCAGTTCTTTTCCTGCATTCTCATGCTGATTGGCGGATCGCCCGCCGGTACCGCCGGAGGTATCAAAACGGTTACTGTTGGCGTAATCATCGTCTCCATGATTTCCGTAATCTGCGGCAGAAACAAAGTGGAGGCATTTGGTCGCTCACTCCCGCTGGATCTGCTGCAAAAGGCATTAAGTGTTGTTTCTATCATGCTGTCAGTAGTATTTCTTTCTACCGTACTGCTGCATTTTACAGAACTGAGCAACCCTTATCCGCACACATTTTTAGACTTACTGTTTGAAACATGTTCGGCTGCGGGTACTGTTGGTGTAACCACAGGAATCACCCCCCATCTGTCTGACGCTGGGAAAATTGTTCTTATTATTTGTATGTATATCGGGCGGCTCAGTCCAATCACGGTAGTAGTCGCATTGAATAAAAAACTGCGCGCAGGCGATGACAGCATTGGGCTGCCGTCAGAGCGTGTAATTATCGGTTAAAAGTGATTCTGCCCTTCGGGCAAAAAACGGAGTTTACTATGGCAAATAAAAAAAATAATAAAAATTTTGCAGTTCTTGGGTTGGGTCATTTCGGCATGAGCATTATACAAACCCTCTCAGAACTGGACGTCAATATTTTAGCATGCGACCGGGACGAGGCAAAATTGCAGCTTGCTACAGAATATGCCATCCATGTAGTTCGTGCAGACATTGCGGATGAAAACGCACTGGCACGGCTGGGTCTGGGTAATTTTGACGTAATTGTCCTTGCTGTCGGCAAAGATTTTGAAGCATCACAAATTGCAACCATGATTGCAAAGGAAAACGGTGCAAAACATGTTATTGTGAAAGCACGCAACCTGCGGCAGAAAAAGATTTTGGAAAGCATCGGCGCAGACGAAGTCATTTTACCAGAACATGAAATCGGCGCAAAATTGGCGCGACGTCTGGCAAGTCCTAATATTATGGATATATTGGACGATTCTGATTTCTATACAATCACAGAAATGCATCCAATGGACGAATGGCTGAACCAGACCATCCATGAGTCGGATATCCGCCATAAGCACAATATCACAGTATTGGCAATTCGTCGGGGAGACAAGTTTATAATCCCTGTTTCACCGGCCGAAGTATTGACAGAACAGGATGTTCTGCTTGTTTTCAGCGAGAAAAAACGAAAGTGAATCAACAAACGTTGGATTTTACATTGTGAAAGGAGTGCTATGAGTCAGATCAAACCGGCACTGCAGGACTTTTTTCCCTTTTGGGATAAGCTGGACCCAGAGCATCAAAAGGAATTAACGAAACATTGCGGATTGCAGCATTTCCGTAAGGGCGACACAATCGAAACCAAAGACAGGCAATGTATGGGATTGCTTTTAATTCAAACAGGACAGCTGCGCGCGCTGATCTTGTCGGAAGGCGGAAAGGAAATCACACTGTATCGGCTATACGAATTAGACATTTGCCTTTTTTCCGCTGCCTGCATTATGCGCAACATTCAGTTTGATATACAAATCGAGGTAGAGGCAGATACCGATGCGTTTGTTCTTCCGCCTGTATTATATGATCGCCTATCCAGAGAATCAGCGCTTATGGCAAACTACACAAATGAGCTAATGGCGTCCCGTTTTTCCAACGTGATGTGGACATTGGAGCAGATTTTATTCAAAAGCTTGGACAGCCGTCTGGCAGGTGCATTACTGGAGCGGGCTGCCGATGAAAGCACAGCAGAACTGCATGTAACCCATGAATGGTTAGCCCGAGATTTAGGCACTGCCCGGGAGGTAATCACCCGTATGCTGAAATATTTCCGGGATGAAGGCTGGATTGAACTTTCCAGGGGATGTGTTCGTCTGCGGAATGAGAAGAAGCTGCGGGAAATTGCAAATCAGTAAAACATATAAAAGATTTGTGACTTTATCACAGTCCGGACACAAATGCAGTACTATAATAAATCAAAAATATATTATTACATAAAGGAGAAATATCATGGATAATAAAGTAAAAGACTTATTGAACGAGCAAATTATGAAGGAATTCTATTCGGCGTATCTATATCTGGATATGGCAAATTACTACGGCGACGAAGGTCTCGAAGGCTTCCAGAACTGGTTTGAAATTCAAGCGCAGGAGGAGCGGGATCACGCAATGCTGATGCGTACATATCTGATGAACAACGGCGAAAAAGTTACGCTGCTGCCCATTGACGCACCTGCAGAACAGTATGCTTCCTTTGATGCACCGCTGAAAAAGACAATGGAGCATGAAAAAACTGTTACCGAATCTATACACACAATTTTCGCAGCAGCAAACGAAATTCATGATTACCGTGCAATGGAATTTCTCAATTGGTTTATCAAAGAACAGGCTGAAGAAGAGAAAAATGCAGGAGATCTGATTAAAAAATATCAGTTATTCGGCACAGATGCAAAAGGCTTGTATCAGTTAGATCAGGAGCTGAAAGCCCGGGTATATTCTGCACCATCTCTCATTTTGGATTAAGAGGTCTGCGGTTGTCAGTAAATTTGTTTAAGACGCCCCTTTTATCTTAAGGGGCGTTTTTTATTTGATGCAGAACTGAAACGATCTTTACGAATTTAAAAGCTCAAAGATGGCGTGGTGCAGCTGAGACGGAAGAACCACACTCATTTTTAGCCTCCCATGTGAGGATCCGCTGCGCGGCTCCATAGGGAGGTGGATCGCCCAAGCGTAGCGATCGAGACGGAAGGATTGTCTAAGTGATACTGTCGGTTTGAAGATCCTGCAAATGATAGTATAACAATCCCCCACCCGCTACGCGGGAGCCCCCTTTGCACAAGGGGGCCTTTTTATTTGTGCTGTGCGACAGCTCCCTATGGAGCCGCGCAACGAATCCTCACATAGG
>CATLAS010000012.1 GCA_949878535.1 uncultured Eubacteriales bacterium
AATTTCCCCACTTAGCAGATTCTACAGAAACCAAACCATCATTATCGCCATCATATTTTTTAACTACCCAATATGGAATCATCAATAAAAAATCACTTCTGCCGCTTCTCATTTTGGCTGCATAGCTTCTGTATACAACAGTGTCTGCATCCGGATTTTTTCCATTAAAATCCTTGCAATAATCAGTGGAAAACTGCCTGCAAACTCGGTTGAAATCAGGCTTTTTATCGCCCATGATCCGAAAGAATCCATTTACAAAAAATGCTGCAATATGAAACAGAGGCTTTGGCAGCTTCAGTAAATGATCTATTGTTTTTGATCCGTGATGACAGGTGCAAATCGTAGTGAGGGACGCCACATATGGCACCATGTTCAAAGATTGAATCACGTAGCGCGATTCTAATCCTCCGTTTGAATGGGCAATAATATTTACTTTTTCCGCTCCGGTATCACGAAGAATCTCCATGATATTCTCCCGTATTATCGCACCGTTTCCCTCCAACGTTCCCCACGCATCATGATAGGTATAAAAAATCTGTGCGCCCCGATTTTTTAGCTGTTTGGGAATTCTGCCCCAATAGTTCATAAATTTTCTCTGCCGAAACCCTACGCCATGCACCAAAACAATGGGATATTTCGTGGCGCACTCCAAACTGCATTCCTTTACTTTCTCTTTATTCATGCTTTTCCCATGGCCTTTACAAACAATCCGGCAGTTCTTCCCGCACAATATCTTCTTCCGACAGGATTTTTCCAGTCTGAATTTCGTGGATTACAAGAAGCCCATCTCCAATATTCTGTATGGTATGGCGCTGTCCCGCCTCGATTTTTACAATGTCCCCTGCCTGGAGAGAATAGGGCTGCCCCTCTAAAACAAATCTGCCGCAGCCGCTTACAACAGTCCATAATTCTGCCCGGTGCAAATGATACTGATAACTGATATTCTTTCCGGCGTCAATATACAAATGTTTGATTTTGCAGTAATCATCGGCATACAATACCTGATAATACCCCCACAGCCGTGCTTCCCTCTCCATATATACTCCTACAGTACATTTCACTTATTTTACATATGTATCATCATATCTTGTTTGATACTTTTTGTCAAGAGAAAACCGCCTTGTGTACATAATCCAAGGAAATCCAGCCTTCGCCGTTTCCAACTTTTCCCCACTTGGAAGCGCCGATTCCCGATGCTTCTTCAACAATCGTAAAAGATTCTCTTCCGCAAACAACACGTGCCACCGGATAGTCGGTTCCAGGCCCGTATCGAATATTGAGGCCGCCCCCGATCATATGTACCATATATGGAAAAGCGGCTGTTTTTTCTTCTTTTTTTACATCTGCCAGATCCACCCAACCGTTCACTGCAGATCCGCCGCCATACTTGGCTTTTAAATATACGGAATGCGTCTGCATGTAAGTAGGGTTTCTGATGATTTTCGTAACAATTGCACTGCCAGGTTTGCAAAGCTTCCACTCAGCGGAAGCATACGGTGTAAGATATTGCATAGAACCGGTAAATGTAACATCGTCTCCTATTTGCAGCAGACCTTTTTCTTCTGTAAGTATATCATTTACGGCACTGCGGAAATCTTCCATTGTAACTTCAAAATTTGCAAACCATTTATCCAAGCCGGTATGATCGTCTCCATAGCCATCTAAAAATGCTTCCCTGTGCGAACAAATCCAATCTTTTGGCATTCCATATAACTTGCATAGGTAGGCGCAAAGCTCCGCTGCCTCACGCCATGCCCGTCGAAAATACGATTTGTCCCGTGATGTTCCGGTACAAATAATAATTTGAATCCGTGCATACGGATTAAAGTTGTAGCTTCCCTTCGTACCCCTGCCTGCACAACGGGCACAGCAATCAAATGGAAGCGTCTGATAGGATTCAACTATACCGGCGGCATTCTTTCCGATAAAAGCGTGTGCACAAACGATCCGCTCCCCTTCCTTTGCAGGATGGTTCAGATGGTTGTTGTTATTTTCTCCAATATCCCAAAGAATTTCTTTTCGGTGCGAATCTCCCAATGAGGGCTGTATATACCGGCGCAATTTGGGTTCCCGCAAATCCGTACCATGAATCACAATCCCTGTAGGAATTCCGTCCATCATCTTAGTTGCTCTTTTATAACAATCATTCTCAGACAACATACATTGCCGCAAGATCATGGCTGCATCTCCTTTTTATTTTTCCTCATATTTGAACGTTCTTTATTTACAGGCGCTGCAAAGCAATCCTCCGTCAGAAATGCCGACGGCGGTACATTTTTACTTAAAAAACTTCCTTTATACTGTTTCTTTATTTCTTTTTCCATTTTATAATATTCCTTTCTTATCTTCTATCGAAACCGAACTGAAAGAATTTGCGGATAAAAAGAGCTGTCTCCGGTAGACACCGCCGTATATCCGCCATGCATTACCCGCAAAACCCATCCTTCCGGCAATTCCAACATATGTGTTACAGGATTCACCAACGTGTCTGTAAGATCCAAAATATGATATCTGCCGACTGCAGAGCTCTCATAAAAACGGTTGTCAAATTCCACCTTATTCTCCCATGTTGAACCGAAACTGCAGAATCGGCGCGGCAGCGTAACCCAGGAAAGCCGGGTATCCCCGCCGGAATACATGGGAACATAAAGAAGCACACGTTCTATTTCCCTTCCAAGCACATCTGCTAAAATCGTATAATCCGGGCGTGTATACAGCCATTGCGTTCCAAAAGACCTTGTGGACCCTAAAAAAGCCGTACTGCCGTAAGCATTATTTTCCTCCGGATTGCCGCTTTCTACAGTTGTATCCAAAAACAGCTTTGGTTCATACAAATTCACTTCAAACCATATGTATCGCTCGGCTCCAGATGGGTTGCAGAACCACACGGAAAATTCCCTTTCGCTTATTTTCTGAAATGATATTTTCACACCCCCGCACAGTTTTCCATCCGCCAGAAAAGCACCGATCCCGGAAAGGGTCATGACAGGAAGAAACGGTTCCTGCATAAGTGCAAAGCATTTGGAATTGACCCGTATATTATAATATGGTTTCTCCGTCCGAATACGCACTGTTGTTCCTGCTTTTCCGCACCGGATTTTCACCGCCGCCCCATTCAGTGTAGGATGAATGGCAACGCCCTCCCCCATCAGAATCCGATTCGAAAGTGCGATCGCCCCTCCGTCAAATGCGCAGCAGATCCTATCATATGCCGATTTTAAACAGATTGTGTTTCCAAAAACAGATACGGTTCCATTCGTTCCCCGCAAAGTATAATACCCCTTTTCCGGCCGAAACCGAAGCGGCGCCAGCGTTCGTGTCTCAGCATCGTAAATCGGTGCGGAAAAATAATATGCCGTCTGTGCCTGATCCGGTTCATGGAGCACCACTCTGTACCGATTTACATTGGACCGATTGATCACAAAATCATTATCTCCCCGAAGCTCACGTACCGCATCCAATACAGAATTATACATTGTCTCTCGTTCTCCTGACTGTTTTTGCACGGATAATTTTTCCTGATCCGTTTTTTGGAAGCGTGTCAACCAATTCCACAACAGATGGCATTTGGTATGGCAGCAGCATACGCTGACAAAGCCGCAGCACCTGATCGCGGTTTGTGAAATCTCCTGCAATCTGCAATCCGATTTTTTCTCCGGAAAAAGCATCGGGAATGCCGTAAGCCATCACTTCCCGCACCCGGATATCCTGAGAAAGATTTTTCTCAATCTCCTGTGGATAAATATTCATACCGCCACGAATAATCATATTGTCTTTGCGTCCCCGGATTTTTACAAGTCCGTTCGGCTCCATCACAGCCATATCTCCTGTGTGAAGCCAGCCGCCGCGCAGTACAGCCGCGGTTGCCCCCGGGTCGTTATAATAGCCCATCATGACACTGTTTCCGCGGACACACAGTTCCCCCGTCTCACCAGGCGCCGCGGGATTTCCCCGGCGGTCCACAACCCGCAGCTCAACAGAATGCAGCGGATATCCTACCCAGTCGCCGCGCGTCGCAAATAAATCCGGCGGTAGAAATGCAACTCTGGGAGAAGCTTCCGTCAAGCCGTACACATGATAAATTTTTGCTGCAGGAAAAGCCTTTTCGATTGCCTTTGCACGCACAGTGTCTAGACATTCCCCACTAATCACAATGGTGCGCAGCGAACTGCAGGCGGCTGCGCGCCGTCCGAACTGCGCCAGCGTCATAAACATGGTAGGCGTACCGCACAATACGGTAATATTCTCTTTTTTAATTTTTTGCAGAAGCAAAGCCGGATTCAAACCTTCAGAATAAAAGGAAATATTGGCGCCGCGGCACAAAGAAATGAAAAATTCACCTGTAAGAACGGCACAGTGATATACAGGCCGCGCAATTAAAATTTTATCTGCAGAATCAATTGCAAAATATCGATTGATATCCGCTATATTCGTCAACAGATTTCGTCTGCTGAGCATAATGCCCTTCGGCGTTCCTGTTGTTCCAGATGTGCACAAAATGGCAGCAGGGCGCTCACCCTGAGGCTCCTGATAGGTACCGTCATCTAATGTCACTACCGTTAACTGCCCCAAAATATCTGTTATCACAAAATCCGGATGCACCGTCTCTAAAATCCGTTCGCAATGTTTTCTTCCGTATCGGTAAGACATTGGCACAAAAGTCACCTCTGCAGCAATACAGCTGAGAATCGCCAGCGCTGCGAACAACTCCGAACGGCACAAAATTGCATAGCATGCGCCATCCAAACGATCTGCAAACTGCTTTGCAAAGTCCACTGCCTCCTGATACGTAAAACTTACAGCATCTTCCGATATTCTGCTGTCCGGATGACAGTTCATTTTTTCTTCAATATACTTCCAAAGCATTACATTCCCTCTCTTTCTATTTTCTCAATCAGCCGATTCAGAATTTCCGTCTCCCGCCTTTGCATATCCTGTATCCCGCTTTTTACTGTCAGCAGTAAATCGTCCCGCCGGCGCATGCAGTATTTTGCATATACCGTCCGCATTCGTTCCACACCGTCCAATACTCGTTCATATGCACTCCGCAATTCTCCGCCGAGAGACAGCGTGTCTGCCACCGCGCCAATACGCATATGCATGCATTTTTTATGCTCCCAAAGCAGACGCAGAATTCTGTAATCTGCCTTTTCGTAGGGAATTTCTCCTGCGTACAGAAGATCCAGATACATGCAAAGATATGTGTGTACCACCGTTCCCATCGGCGCCTCGCTTTTTTCAATCGGATCTGTGTTCAGATCCGTTCCAAGATAGGCGAGCAGCCCCTCCTTTATTCGGGGAATATTCAATGTAAGTGCAGTGTCTCTTGTCCGTATGGCAGTGATTTCCCCCATTATGTAATAATCCTGGATCATAGACTCCATTCCCTCTTCAAATGCACTTTGAGGTGTGTGAAACAACCGGAGCCGCCAGTTCTGATCATACGCCATCATAGCGTATGTCCCTTTTTCGTCGTCATATCCACATATCAATCCGTCATGATTATAGTGCCGCTGGCCGTACCAGCTTTTTCCCGGAATATAATAATCGTCTATTCCCCGAAACGCCACATAAAAGTTTTCTTGCAGTATCCGTTTGATCAGCTTATGCACATCCTCCCGGATAAACAGCAAACTATAGGGAATCTGCTCCAGAAAATCCATCGCGCCCGCGTCCGTCTTAAAAACGTTCAAATGGGGGGTAGGACACCCGCGCAAAAATACCTTCCCACACTGCAGCATAATGCAGTTATTATAATACCAATTTAAATATGTTGGATTTGCCGCTGCAGCCACGCCTGCAATCACCTGATAATGATACGTGGAAAAAAGCGGCGGCTGCGCCGGCAGCAATACTTGTTCAGCCATTTCGTCACCATGCCTTTCTCTGCATTTTCAAAGCTTATTCTTCCTTCATATATTTTTCTGCCAAGCGCACTATGTCGTCTACTGTCTGCAGGGCAAAGGGATCCAATTCTGATTCATCCAATTCTATTTGAAATGTATCCTCAACCGCCACCAGCAAGGTAACCAACCCCAAGCTATCTAATCCTAAATCCCCTGCAAGCTCATCATACACGCTGATTTCTTCCACAGCTGTCAGCCCCTCCAACAACTCAAATACCCGTTCTTTTATCGGCATTGTCATTTTCCTTCCCCCTTTTGTAAATTTGCAGCACGCATCCACCGATGCTGCTCTATTCGTTCCAGTATTTCTGAAAAAATTGCATCCTCACTTTCCAATGAGGACAATAATATCCCGCGATTTTGTCGGGCGATTCGGCAATATTGTCGGCGCAGCTTATACTGCAAATCCATATCAATATACCGGTCTCGCTCTGTTAAACGGCTGCGTACCCGGGTAACGGCAGTCTGTACCGGTACATCTATAAAAAATGCAAAATCCGGTTGAATCATATAAGAAGCAATCTCATCTGTCCACCGATCCCGTACATATCCCCGGGCGCGCAGATTGGCAATCCACGAGTACAGGTACCGGTCACTGATCACACACTTCCCTGCACGCAGTGCCGGCAGAATTACCTTATTAACATGCTGAATCCGATCCCCCGCAGCCATCAAGGACAAGCACCGGTAATCATATGCACTGTGATCATCCTGATCCATAAAGGTGCGAAATATTTCCGATTCCCGCATAAGCGGAGTAGGCTGTTTGGTGCAGAGTACTGGAAACTGTTTTTCCTGTAAACAGGAAGTCAACCGCTGAATCATCGTTGTTTTCCCGCACCCGTCCAAGCCGCAGAAGGTTATAAAAAGTCCCTTTGTTTTATGAGGCTGCAGACGCAGCTTGTCCTTATGCATCGCCCTGTACCTCCCGCAGTAAAGCTATTCTGTTTTCGGCAAAAAAGCGCTGCCGCAAATCTGAGTTTTCATAAACAAATTCTCTTTTGCCGACAGGATCCACCACACTATCCAGATTTTGCAAATTTTCCGGAGCGTACCGTGCCAAAAATCCAAGCAACATTGGATCCTCAATCTGAAGCAACATCTGAACAGCAGAAAGTGCCCAGCAGCATTGTGAAAGCAGTCCGAACTTTTCCGCCTGTACCGCAAGTGTTTTGTAATCCTGTAGTGTATACTGCATCAAAAGAACATACAAATCGCAAAACTTATATAGATTCATGTCTCGTCCCATCTGCACCCAGGGATATGTCGTTGCCTCTTTATATAAATGCATACACAGATGCAGTAAAAAATGGGGCTCAGACAATGTTCGATAATAGTTCTCTCCAATTTTCCGCAGATTTGCTTCCGAAACAAATGCAGGCAGCGCCGTGTCTATCGTATTTTTGTAGTCCAAAGAAAAGTTGATGTCGACTTCCAAATAGGGCATATAAGGAAGCCCCACCTCCAGAAAATACGGAACGGTTTCTCCCCGCGTCATTTTTCTATGGATAATCTCTTTACGGCTGGCAGGAACAAACATATCGCCTTTTATATATCCCTGCCGAAATCCTGCTTTCTGCAAAGCGTTCCCAATTGCAGTAATCCATTTTCCTTCCGCCAGCACATCCACATCATTTGCGGTTCGGCATCCGGGCGGATATAGTTCACACAAATATGCGCCTTTCAACAAAGCGTATTCCGCACCGCTTTTTTCTAAAATGTCTGTGACAAAATTTCTGCATTGTACAAAGCTATGATTTTTTTCTATACTAAGAAGCTGGACATCTCGTAATGTGTTACGAAATTCTCTGGACGCCAAGTCCAGCGTCCTGGTTTTTGCAAGCATATGATAGCCGACTCCCGCCATGCGGTTATAAAGCAACTGCCCCAGCACTGCGGGCGTTCCCGCGCCCGCCTGAAGCAGCGCAGCAATCCGCTCCCGATCGGGATCCAGAAATCGGCAAAGGCACCAAAATAATTCTTGTTCCGATGCATTCATAATATGGTCTCTCCCTCCTGATTCAATCATTACGCATTGGTGTGAGGATATGCAAACGTATCCACAAGGGACTGCAGTGCACGGATTTCTTCATCCTGCAGCATGCATTGCTGCCTGCCGCGGGCTAAACGAATCACTTTTTCAACGACCTGGGTTTGCAACGGGTTCATATACTGTTGATCCAGCCTGTGCCCGTTTACCACATATACACCGCCACCGTATCGGCCTTGCTGGGTATACACTGGCTCGCTCAAGCTCAGCGTTTCAATGTCGCGCCGGATTGTACGTTCCGAGACGCCGAATTCCGCCGCCAAATTGGCGATGGTATCGTGACCTCTCTTGCATAAAACACGCATAATCATGCGGCGTCTTTCAGCGGTCCCCATATCCTCACACCTCCTTTCTTGTCTACAGTCTACCGGGTAAACCGGACAGGTTTTGTCCGGTTTGAAAACAAAAAAGGAGCCTGACAAACAGACAGAATCACAAATGTGATACCGTCCATTTATCAGGCTCCTCTTGATTGTTTAACAAGTTCAGCACTCTTGGGTCTGTCGACCTCGATAAATGCAGCGCGCATGTGCTGCGCACAGTTTTATTTTATTGGATTTCCCCTTGCGGCTTTTTGGATTCACAAGCAGTGATATGAACACCCACATTTTCCACTGTAACACACAGGTATGTTTTACATTTGGGGCAATTCAAATTCAAATCAGAATTCGGGGCTGCTTGGACTAACACCCGGCCGCAAACAGGACAGGATGCTTTATATTTCAAAATAACACTCTCTTTCGCTGCTTATTAATGCAAATTAATGTGCATGTTTCACATTTTTTAAAACCTTCACAGCGATCCCCTGAATCAAAACATCTTTTACAAAAATATCCTGATACTTAGGATTTTCCGGATGAAGACGCGCACATTTTTGTGTTCTGTCCCAGAACAACGTTTTCAATGTTGCCTCATCTTCCATGAGCGCAACCACAACGTCACCATCTTGCGCTGTATTTTGCTGTTTAATTACTACAAGATCACCATCGTTAATATCAGCGCCAATCATGGAATCTCCGCTTGCGCGCAGAAGGAAAAAGGTCCCTTCTCCAAGAAGCTGCCGCGGTAGTTCCATATATGACTCGATATTTTCATCTGCATATTTGGGAAGCCCGCAGGAGACATCGCCAAGCACTGCCACCATGCATGTGTCACAGCGGACTTTATCTGCCAGGTCCGTGCGCACCCCCTGGTCGCCGTCATAGAAGATCATTCCGTTATCATGCATAGTATGGAGATAGCGATATGCCGTGGTTTTCCCGATTTTCAAATGCGTTGAAATCTGCCCAAGACTCGGCCAAGTCCTGTTTTTCAAAAAATACGCTTCTGCATATTGTTTGATGCTTTGCATCAAAGCACTGTTCTTTTGCCGCATAGTGTTTCACCCCTATATGGAACGATTCGTTCCACTTACAGGTTTATTATACTACAGCACCAGCTCCTTGTCAATAGATTCAGAAAAATTTGGGAAGATATTTTTCACCACATTTAAAAGTATAAAAAAAGGAGCAATTGCTCCTTTTTTTATATACAAGAAAATTCCAGAGTACCCACTCGGACCATATTATTTATAGGTTCTGAAATAATCGTTAATCATAGATTTCATAGACATATTCACACGTTTTTTCCAATCTGCAGCCAATTTCAGCGTTTCTTCATCTGTAACATTTGCAGATTCTGCCACTGTATATTCCCCGTTGAACCAGCTGTAATCCGGAAACATAACCATACCGCCGGCATCACCAAAGATATCGTCTCCGATATAGTATTTTCGATCCGCATCCAAATCAAACAGATTGACCAGCGTAGGCACAATGTCAATAGACGATGTGCATTTACGAACCGTTTGCGGCTCTATCCCTTCTGCATAAATAATGAAAGGTGTTTTGTACAGGTCTTCACTGTTTGCCGCAGTAACACCTTTGACTTCTTTGATGAATTCCTCGTCCGTCAGATATTTGCCGTAGTGATCTGTATACAGCACCAGCACTGTATCATCAATATGCCCGTCTGCTTCCAGTTTTTCCACAAGCTGTCCAATAAAATCGTCCGTCTCCATGGCATGAGAAACAGCAAGTATATACTGCTCCATCGTATCTTCATTATCAGAAGAAATTCCTGTCTGTGCCACAGCCTCGACAGCCGCGTCATAATGTACATCCCCGACAATACCCATATAATCTGTACGGGAATAGGGACCGTGTCCAGAATATGTTATAATGTAGGTAAAAAATGGATCGTCCGACACCATCTGATCATACCCATTCAGCATTTCCGTATCCAACTGATAGGTTTCCATGCCCATGTCTTCAAAGCAATTGTATGACTCCATGCCAAGATTGGCATGAATTTCACCGCGGTTATATATTTCCGGATAAGATGGATGAAAAGTGTTAGCGGAGTAGCCTGCATTCCGAAAAAGATTGGGCAATGCAAGCGGAAATGCATTGCGCACATATCCACTTCCATTAAATCCGTATGTAGGAGGAATCATGCCAGTAAGCGTCATAAATTCCGTATTAAAGGTCCCCGCTGACAGATATAGCGGCGTATAATGATTTTCAAAATGAATCCCATTTTCCTGCAGCGCCCACAGATTCGGCATATACTCTTTCTGCAGCATATAGGTATCAATGGATTCCAACATAATCATGATCAGGTTTTTATCTGCAAAAACGCCTGTCATTTCATTATCCCCACTAATTTTGTCTGCACGGTTATTATAAAAGAGGTCCAGTTCTACTGTTTTAACTGTAGGAAGACCGATTCCATAAGAAACACAAAAATTACGGAATGTATACTGATACAATCCAGTCATTGGCAAGCATTCAAGGGAATTTGTAAAATCCGCATAAATTTCTTCCTCAGTATTTCCGCTATACAAAGTATCAAACACAAATGAATCTTCAGGAAGATCGAAGCTATGATGAATACAGTTAATCGCAACACCTGATCCAACCATTACCACACAAGCGGCAATCCTGAGGATC
>CATLAS010000013.1 GCA_949878535.1 uncultured Eubacteriales bacterium
GAGGTGCTGCCTCGGAGCGTACCACCAGAGCGGATTGTTGATTTTCTCCGGGAAGAGATAAACCGTGACAATTATATAGTTGTTGAATTAAAACGTCCTTCTGGAAATGAAAAAGGATATTGGATCCATGAACAACTTATATTCGGATACAGCGATACGGACCGTGTATTTTATGGAAGTGCGTTAGATAATAAGACCGGTTCCTTTGTGGAAATAAGGATATCGTACGAGACGCTCCTTTCCTATTATTTCGACAGCTATACTTATTTTCAGGCGCCGGAAAATAAAAGCGAATATATATACTGGTCACGGAGCAATTTTCTGATTTCCCGGATGCGGTTGCGTGAGGATTACGTTCCCCACGGATGGGTGTATGATATGCTACAAAATATTGTAATTGAAGCAGATGGGAAAGCATATACGGCGGTTCAATATGATGGGGACAGGAATGTGATAGGTGAAAATAAAATGTACACCGGCGCGGCGTGCATCCTTGCCGCAGAGCAGCATATGGAAAAATTTCTCCACGACCGACATTTTATTGAGAAGGATACGGATATAGAATATAACGACCTGTTTGGACAGCTGTCGTATCACCTTGCCAAAGGATTTTATAAGTTGTATGAACACAGAAAGATGATACTGAATTCCCTGCGCTGTCTTTATACATTGGCAGAAATCCCCGCCTATAATGCGGAAGGAAATGTAGCAGAATATGCCCAGTGCTGCAAGGATATGGACATCTTTTATAAGAAGGCACTCAAATTCCATAAGCTGCGGGATTGGAGTATTCTTGAAGAGCTGAAACAGAATTTCTCCGGCCAGTATAAGAAAGAACACAGGATATTGAATCAATTGGTGTTGGAAATCAAGGATATCTGGCATAGCAGCCAATTACAGGAACTTATATAAAATGTTAGAAAGGTATGGAAATAAAAATGTGTGATGGAAATTTGCTTTTTCAAATTTGCGATCCGTTTTTAGAAAGCAGCACCGGTGTGGACTGCTCCGGGAATCAGGAAACGCTGTTTGGGCAGATTGTTTTGAATAAAATGGTAGGGATTGCCGCGGGAAATATACAAATGCCCTCTCTCAACCCGGAAATCCGCAAAGCAATACAGTTACTACATAAAAATTATCTGTATAAAAGCACTGTTTTCAAAAAACATCTAAAGCATCTGGCAAATATACTTGTCGATGCGGATTTTCCCTATGCGCTGCTGAAGGGTGCCTTTCTTTCTGCCAATATATATGAAGCCGGGCAGCGCACCTCTAATGATATTGATATCCTGATCAGCGCGGAACATGTGTCACGGCTGCAAAAGCTGCTTCTCCAAAACGGCTTTGTTCAGGGGTTTGCCCAAAAGGACAACACCATCCGGCAGGCAACCAGAAGAGAAATTATAGATGCAAAAATGAACACCGGCGAAACAGTTCCTTTTGTGAAAAATATTATGGGAGAGCTGTTGGAGGTGGATATCAATTTCTCCCTCGATTTTAAAACCTCCGCCGGAAATACTGTTGCGGCTTTTCTGGAGAACACTGTCCAGGCAGATTTTGAAGATGTGCATTTCAAAGTGCTGGATCCAGTTCATTTTCTGCTCCATCTTTCCTGCCACTTATATAAGGAAGCTACTACCTATGACTGGGTTGCCCGGCGGCGGGATCTGATGCTGTATAAGTTTTGCGATATTTATATGTTTATCCGGAAGTATGCAGATACCGACTATTTTGCAAAGCTGATACAGGAAATCGAAAGGTACGGGCTTACAAAGGAATGTTATTACACGTTTGAAAATACTTCTGAAATATATCCGACATTAAACCGGATCCAGGGATTTTTCGAACTGAAAGAAGCAATCCGCCCTGCGTTGGTAGACTTTATGAAGCAGATTCTGCATCCCCGTAAAAAAAAGCTGTTCTCCTATAGCATGTCCTTTACAGATTGGTTTTTCTGCCCCGACCGGATCGCGCAGTTGAAGGAGATCCCTTATGCGGAACATTGATATAGACCTGGATCGGTTCAATTCCCTGTACAGTTTGTCCTGTGTGGAAAGCTATATGCTGTATATACTGGATGCAAATCAATATCATTTTCAGCATTTGTATGCACAAAGCTACGCAGGTATTGCGGAAATTTTACAGTATTTTCTATGGGATAAAAAAGTGTATGCCTATTACGATGGGGTGCCTCGGTTACAGAGAACGGCAATCGCCCACGGTGTGCTTGCCATGCAGACCGTACAGTGCTCGGACATCTGCACAGACCCGGATTATGACTTTTTCATGCTGAAGCTGCACCCGGAGTATATAAAGAAAACCTATGGTGCGGCGGCGTGGCGGGACGACCATTATGTGCTCCTGACAGGATATGACGATAGGCACCGGACGTATATCAATGACAGTCCCCGGGATTACAGAACCCTCACCTGCGGGGAGCTGGAGCAAGCGTATGCCGGAAGTATGATCAAGCTGAAGCTGCTGGGGGATTTGTCAGACCGGTCTGCGGATTTGCTGCTTGAAGATTTTTTAACCCGGATAAGGGACTCTCTTAACACAGATGTTATTATTCCCATAGAGGATGGTATCGCCGCAAGAGATGCACTGGCAGTTTTGCGCATACTCAGGCGTAGAATGTATGTATACTGTACACAGTATATATCCTGCGATTTTATGAAAGCGTACCTACGGAAATTGGACAAATGTTTTTCTGCAATAGAATATATGCGGCTGCGCCGCAGTATGGATTTTTCCAAACTGGCAGAGATGTTTCAGATGGTGCAGCACCAAGATATGGAAATTTTAGACATCATAAAAAGAAAGATGGGTGAACAATATGGACAGAACATTTGAAATCATGCAGATCATCGCATCGGTATCGATCGTGTCGGCGGAAGATATTTGCCTGGAGGATACTCTTGCTTCTATCGGAATTGATTCCCTGAAAAAAGTAGAGCTGATTGTTGCGCTGGAGGATATGCTGGACATAACCTTTGAAGATGCGGATTTGGATCCTGCAAAGCTGACCTGTGCTGGGGATGTGGTTGATCTCACCCAGCGGTATTTGCCGGAATAGGGATGCTGTTGTTATGTGGGACTTTATCAAAAACAGTCTGACCCGACATCCGGCGTCCAAGGTTTTATCGGGAGATTGCGTGATGTCGTATCAGGCGCTGCTGGACGCTGCAGTACTCCATGGGAATAGCTTAAAATCCCGGCTCAAACCCGGTGCAAAATGTGCAATCCTATGTGATACAGGACTGCATACTGCCATCGGTATTCTTGCCTGCTGGGCTGCAGGGCTGACCGCCATTCCTCTGTCAAAAAATTACGGCAAAGAGCACTGTGCAAAAATCCTTAACTGTACCGAACCAGATATTCTCTTTACAGACAACAGCAACTGCACATTCAAATATACATATCATTTAGTATCAAAAGCTTTTACAGGAAATCTCGGTTCCATACAGCCAGATCCTACTTTATCCGATGTTGCTTTGATTATGTGCACCTCCGGAACCACTGGTATGCCCAAAGGCTCTATGATCACGAAAAAAGCACTGCAAAAAAATGTGCAGGCGGTGGCTCAGTATTTTTCCATCGGTCAAACGGATACAATTCTGATTGCCCGCCCCCTGTATCATTGTGCAGTTCTCACGGGGGAATTTCTGATCGCCCTGTCCAAAGGCGTGCAGATTGCTTTCTTTAATGATGCCTATAACCCAGTAAATGTGATTTCCAGTATCAAGAAATACAGTGCGACAACGATCTGCGGTACGCCCACCTTGCTCGGACATATTGCCCGGCTTATCAAACCGGACAGAGAGAACAGCATCCGAAAAATTGCAGTAAGTGGGGAATGTCTCAGTGAAAGCGGGGCAAAAAAGATCCGCAGCGCATTCCCGGATGCAGAAATATACAGCGTTTATGGATTGACGGAGGCTTCTCCCCGGGTTTCCTATCTTCCTCCCTCGGATTTTGATAGATTTCCTGAATCGGTTGGTATTCCCATAGAAGGTGCGGCAATCAAAATTTTGGACACACAGATGAAAACGGAGTTGCCGGCAAACGTCCCCGGGATCGTAATGGTTTCCTCACCATGCTTAATGAAAGGATATTACCGGGAACCAGCATTGACAGAGAAAACGGTAAAAGACGGCTGGCTGAACACCCGCGATATGGGATACAAAGATGAAAAGGGATATTTATATATCCTAGGGCGGGCAGATGATATGCTAATCAAAGCAGGCATGAATATTTACCCTCGGGAAATTGAAAATCCAGTAAGGGGACTGCCTGAAGTAGCAGAATGTATGGCATATGGGAAAGAGAGAGCATCGGGACAGGAAATCATTTTGGATGTTGTTTTGCAAAAGGATTATAAAGACATCCGCAAAAAAGAATTTGCGCGCAAGCTTGGCATGGTACTTCCCTCTTATCTGATGCCGGCGGAAGTTCGTATTGTGGATACAATTCCCCGGAATGCTTCCGGGAAATTGGTTCGCAACAGGAGAGAGGGATACGGGACGCAGAATGATGAAATATGAACAGAAAATCAGGGAAATCATCGGTGGGACAATAGAAACGGATATTCCCATTGAAACGTATGATGCAAATGGAGATTTACGGTCTATCGGAATGAACTCAATCACGTTTATATCTATGGTGGTTGCCATTGAAGACGCGTTTTCCATCCGGTTCCCGGATGAAAAGCTGATTTTGGAAGAGGCAGGAACCATTGCGGTAATCCATCAGATTGTAGAAGACAGTATTTTGAAGAAACAAGCTTTTGAGTAAAAGGAGAATATTACATGAAACTGAATTTGAAACCGAATGCCCATCCTGGTTGTCTGATCAGCTTTTGCGGGTTGGACGGATGCGGAAAAACCACGCAGATCTCTCTGCTGAAGGAATTTCTGGAAAATCAGGGAATTATGCCTGTACTGACGAAGCAGCCTACGGAATCTGTACGGCAAACAGATATTTTCCGTACATATATGGATAATCCCAATCACACGATGTATGATTATAGAGCGTTGTCTCTGCTGTGTGCATCGGATCGCTTACAGCATACAAACAAGGAAATTGTACCGAGACTGCAGCAGGGAGACACGATCATATCCGATCGGTATTTTTATTCCTGCATTGCCAACCTGCATGCCCGCGGGTACACAGAAGATCGGTGGATTTATGAAATCGCAGAGCATATTATTAAACCGGACATAGCGTTTTTTCTGGATACAGAAGTGGAAACCGCGGTAGCCCGTGTGCGCAGCAGAGAAAGTGAAAAAAATAAATATATTGATATGGACTTGCAGTACCGTTTGCAGGAAAAGTATATGGAAATTGCCGCAGATAACGGGGGAATTGTGATCGGCGCCGGCTTGTCTGTAGAAGAAGCAGCGCAGGTTGTCCAATCTGCCGTTATCGGGAAAATAATGTGTGGTGCCAAAGGGGGGTGACAGACGCTATGATTCAGCTTATAAAGCGGAAGGGGCGATGTGTAGAATAAAAGATTGCTGAACCCAGAAATATATTGAAATTAAGAAAGGAAATACTTATGAAAAAGACAGTATTAAGAAGAGGGCTTTCAATATTGTTGACGCTTGCACTTTTATTGACCGTACAAATTTCTGTATTAGCAGCATCCTCTTTGAAAAGCAATTCTTATTTGAGAGAAATCGCTGGGGTTACATATTTGATTACAGACGAATATGATGACGACGGTGCACGCCACATAACTTATCAAAGCGAAGAAAGAACAATTATCGGAAGTTATGACGGAGAAACGATATATATTTCGTCTCCCGAAGGGGAATATACTTTCGATTTTACTTTTAATGAAAATGAAATCGAAGCTTTGCAAAAAGGACAGGAAATCGTGCCGATGCGCGCGAATTACTGTTCTAAGACATCGGCTATTGGATATTCCGGAGCCATATACAGTTATTCTAATTATAACTGGAAAATAACCTTGCAGGCTGGAAATCTTTCCGCTACCGGATCCCATAATAGTGCCGCTGCGGGCTTTTATAATGAAGTCGTAAAAATGGGACAGATTTATAATTCTATGAATGGCCTACAGCGTTCTGCCTGGCTGATACTGAGGGTAAAGGGCTTTTTGGGAAGTCTTTCGTTAGACGCAATTGATGTAATACTGATGATGGCCGGAATTGATCTGAAGGGGCAGCTTGAATCAACTGTGTTAGGTTTAAATAATTGGTATGAGGCAGAAGAAAAAGCAAAAATGTATTTCAGATCATTCTCTTAAACACGTTTTGCTGTGCTGCGGGCTGCAAACGGTTCAGTCCCGCAGCACCCAATTTAACAAGAATATAGGGAGGAAAAGATATGCCTTTTATTGTGGGAGTTGTTATAGCGCTCGTTCTGATTTTGCCGGGCTTTTTGATCCGTTGGTCTGCTGTACGGGCAATTTGCCAGGAGATTGCAGATAAACCGTTTAAATGTCCCAACTGCGGACACAGGTTCTATGTAAAATGGTATCAGATGTTTTTCAAAAGAATGACTGTATATACGTACAAAAATGCAAGATTAAAATGCCCCGCCTGCGGCATAACAGATATGTGTAAACATGAGGAATAAGAAAATTTAATTCAGCGAGGTAAATAATCATGACTGCCTGGAATAAAATAAAAATATTTACTGCTTTATGTATTTGTTTTTCTATCGGTTTATGCGCTTGCTCTGATATAGAACCCGGCGCAGCTGAGGTCAATGAGACTAAGTCCGGAATTATAGCAGAACTGGATCAGTTTGTAATGCAGCCTGACAATATAGATGCATTGCTGACCTTTGACGGCGAGATAAAAACCACGGCTTCTACATACAATATCACTTATGGGGAAGACAATCAACGAAAGATGTATGTATTTTCCAATCCTGTAAGGGAATACGCAAAAGGTTCGTTTGCTGCAATCAATAAAGAAATTTTTTCTATGGAAGAACACACGTTCGGTGTATCGAACAGTATTTATTCGGCACAGTTTACAGCAGAAAAAATCACTGTAAGCAACGGTAGTAGAAACATTGCAGTATTTCCACAGAACCACTGTGAAAGTATTGAGAAGGAGACCTTTCAAAGCTTATACAAATCAGATGTAGAAGCTGTAGTTTACAAAGGAAAAGATGTGGAATTGTATTGTATGCCAACTGCTGCCGGTGTCGCAATAGAAATACATTATCTGAAAAAGCCCGCTGGTGCATTGGAATGGAAAGTGGATATAGATGATTGTACATATACAAACGATTCTGCGGGTTATATCAAACTTATGAAAGGAAAAAATAATGCAGCAGTAATATATCCAGGCATTGCAGCGGATAACAGCAATATGATATATTATCACGATTCTGCAAGCATTCTAAGAAAAAACGGAGAATTATATTTACATATCGGAACGGCAAGTTGGGCGGATCAAACGGTGGAATATCCAGTAAAATCAATGGTACATTTTGATTTTTATACAGAAAAAATGTTTTTTGATTCCTCTGTTTATCAAAGCGCACCCAAGCAGAATTCACTTTTAAATAATATCAGCATTTTTGATGAATCCGGCGAGGACTGCTCCGGATATACATACCTTAAATGCAATCTGGAATCTATCACGCCTGCTGACAAGAACTTGCTCGGATCTATCCGTTATCATTTTTATGTGGCAGCGCTTACCAATGCGATGGATTTGGAAGCATATCTTGTGCCAGATACTTGGTGCAGCTTTACTGTGAATTGGGAAACAAAGCCAGCATATACAGAAAAAATCGGTGAGGTTCATGTGGATGCCGCCGGATATTATTATTTAGATATGACGGAATTTGCCAAAAACTATATTGAACATGCCGGGGAGTATACTGCTGAATGCAGTATTGTGCTAAAGGCAAAGGATAACAGCACCGGAATTGTTATAGCAGCTTCTGCTGACAATACCATAGCACCACCCTTCTTTGAAGTAGATTACGCATTAGAAAATTAACAATCTTTCAAATTATTTTTTGAAAAACGAAAGGGAGAACAGTTTATGAAATGTAAGCATTGCGGTCATGAAATTCAGCCTGGGGATATATTTTGTCCAGGCTGCAGCGCATTGGCGCCCACAAAAAGAGAAAATAAAATAGGCAGACTTGTTTCCATAGTGAAAGGAAAAAATATACTGTCCGTTTTTTGTATCACTCAAATACTGCTAAGCGTTATATTTATTATCCTTAGCTTTACAAAATGCTTTACCATCGGCGGACAGCTATCCCTCTCCTTGTCTGAAACCTTTGCGGGCGGCAGCAAAATGAGCTTTGTATTAATGCTCATTTTCGTAATAGCGTCCGATGCGATCCTCGTGTGCTTTATGCTGAAAAAACCTACCATTCCCCACCTGTTGCTTTTGGTACCTGCCGGAGCATATATATGGGGCTTCGTCCAGTTTCTCATACGCATTGCGCGGGTTAAAAAGGCTGCAACGTCTAACGCGATTGATTATGCTATCGCCTTTTCCGGACGGCTGTTTCCCATTGTCTGCGTTTTGTCTGTTATTTTGCTGGCGCTTATTTTTGTTTGTCTCAGAAAATCCGATGATTAGAAAATAGTGAGAGAAATGGAACGTCTTTCCGACTATATAAGTAAGGATAATTTATTTCCATAGAATTATGCCTGTAAGAAGGAGGAGATACCAAGGTTCTATTAAGGCTGGATCCTGCGATTGGCAGCAACCGAGTGAAGTATCTTTCTATAAAATAATAAAGGTGGGAGAAATAGTATATGTGGAAAAAATTTATTAGTTTGCTCTTAACAATTGCTTTTGTTACAGCAGCAGCCGGTTGCGCCGATCCGGAAGCAAGCATACCCGATGATACAAATAACGTTCCTGCAGACGAGGATACTGTAGATTCGTCTGCAGATATAGAATACCATTGGTCAATACATGAACTGTACATGACCTTTACAGAATTTCTTGCAGAAAGCGATTGCGCCGCCATTGGATCATTTGTATCATACGGAATTGACGAAGATGGATATGCAGATTACGTTTTTAAAATATCAGAAGTGCTGCGGGGTGAAATCCTGGAAAATGAGATTCATGCATATTCTAAAATAGGACATTCAATTGTTCAGAGAGATGTTCCGGGAGAGTCTGTAGCTGAGTATGATGTAGGCGGGGATATTTATACGCCCGGCGAGGAGTACGTTTTGATTCTTTCCAAGAATGACTCTCTCTTTAACGAACGTCCTATATACAGCATACATGCGGGTGTGTTTATCCCGGTGAAGGATACCGGAGCCAGCACAATGTACGGCATGCCTTTAACAGAGGTCACAGGAAGAAATATAGCTTCTATCAAACTGATGATTCAAAACGCATCCATGATGCGGGCACAGAAAAAAGAATCGGATTGTATGTGAAAATCTAAAAAATGTGCTTTAAATATTTTGTGAGGTTTATAAGGAAGCGAAAGTCTGAAAGGAATTTTAAGGATAGGAATGTCATTTGTCTCGGCAATTCTTGTGACTGTCATATTGCAAATACAGGCAGGAGCCAGTACAGGAACGCTGACATATTGGGAAGATCGCGAAAGCACTACGGTATATAGATGGGGAGATACATACCGTTCTATCCCGCAGCCTATTTATGTGAATCAACTCAATGGGAATGATAAGTTTCACTTTATGAAAGGATTTGATCATGCATTTATTCAATGGGGCAATGCTTTAAACCGGACTTTCGTAAAATCTGCATCGCCAACAACAAGCATAAAATATTACGGCGGAACAAAGGAGCAGTTGGAATCAATTGGTCTTTTTAAAGACATAGGAGGTGAACTTGGCAGGACTGATTTGGTTGGAAGCTATGAAGGCACATGGAAATATGGTTCTTATAACAGAACTGTGAAAAGAATGAATAGTGCACGCGGATATATAGTTGATTGCAGCTGGAGGGATATCGTCGGCTATAAAAATACATGTACACATGAATTTGGGCACGCAATGGGATGGGCAGGCCATACAACCGATAAAGATTCTGTTTCTGTTATGTATAAGAATGATAATTACAACAGGATTTATTTATCCAGTATAGATAAGCGCCATTTACAGCAGATTTATGGAATAAAAATCAATAATTATAAATAAGGAGAAATAGTGTATGTGGAAAAAAAGTATCAGCTTGCTCTTAACAATTGCTTTTGTTACAGCAGCAGCCGGTTGCGCCGCCCCGGAAGCAAGCATACCCGATGATACAAACAACGTTCCCGCAGACGAGGACACTGTGGATTCGTCTACAGGTGAAGAATTATATAGTATACGGCATGAATTGTATATAA
>CATLAS010000014.1 GCA_949878535.1 uncultured Eubacteriales bacterium
ACTGCGTGGCTCTATAGGGGGAATCCGCGTAGCACCCATATTAAAAAAGGCTCCCATGTGAGGATCCACTACGTGGCTCCATAGGAAGCTGTCGTGAAGCACAAATTTTATAAGGCTCCCATGTGAGGACCTGCTGCGCAGTTCCAGAGGGAGCTGTCGCAAAGCGACTGAGGGATTGTAAATCTATCATTTAGCAGAATCTGTAAATCGGCAGTATTATACACAATCCCCCCGTCGCTAATGCGACACCCCCCTTTGCACAAGGGGGGCAAAAATATTGAAGTGTCGACAGCGATCCACATCCCCTTACACAAGGGGGGCATAAATATTGAAGTGTCGACAGCGATCCACATCCCTTTACACAAGGGGGACATAAATATTATAGCGTCAGCGGTGAGCTGCTTCCTTTTACACAAGGGGGCTTTAGAATGATGCTTGCGCTGTGTCGCTTTCTCTTGTGCAAGGGGAGGCGTAAATATAGCGCCAGCGGCGCACCATTCTCTCTTTACTGAGGACGGTTCCCTTTTGAACAAGAAAAGTAAAAGTTTGGAAACTTAAAATTTATATAAAGATTCACAGAAAGGCGGATTAAAAATGGCAGAGCGTACATGGACTGCTTCACAGCAGGCAGCGATTGATTTTTGTGGCGACAATCTGATTTTATCCGCTGCTGCGGGAAGCGGAAAAACGGCTACCCTGACCCAGCGGATTATCCGCCTTCTGACAGATCCGCGGGAGGAAGTCAGCCTGTCACGGATGCTGATTGTTACCTTTACCAACGCAGCGGCAGGGGAGCTGCGCAGCCGGATTGCGGATGCGCTGACGGCAGCGCTTGCAAAGGATCCCGGCAACCGCAGACTCCTGCGGGAGCTGACAATATTGCCAGGTGCAAAAATTACCACCATTCACAGCTTTTTCCTCTCCTCGCTCCAGCCCTATTACGCACAGCTTGGATTGCCGCCGGATTTCTCCATATTGGAAGAAGCACAGGCAGCAGTGCTGCAAAAGGAAATGATGCAGGAAACGGTGGATGCGTTCTTTGATTCATCTCGCCTGGCAGATGCGGATGAGGCAGATTTCGAAGCCCTTGCAGACTGCTTTTCCGGAGGACGGGATGAAACATCACTGGACGCAGCACTGCTGTCCCTGCGGGATGGAATTGTATCAGAGGGATACTGCGCTGCTGATTTATACCGGTGGGCAGGGGAAACCCGAGCGGGCACGGGAGATTTTCTTTCGTCTGTATTCGGTGTGCCGATCCGACGGCAGATGCAGCGTGCAGGAGAGCATTTCCGACAGATTTTTGAACGGCTTTCTGTAGAATTGTCTGCGTGTACTGACACAGAAAAGTACAGTGCGCTGGCTTTGGAATCTGCGCGGCTCGCCGGGGAGCTGACTGGCTTGGCAGATCATAGCTACGAAATAGTTCGGGCTTGGATGGAAGCGTTTACACAGCCGCGCCTATCTCCTCTGAAGACCGAAAAGCAGACGGAGGAATATGTGCAGTTTAAAGAAGCTCGTCAGGATTTCAGTGAGGAAATTAAAAGCCTGCGGAGACTCTTTTTTCTGCCTGAGCCAGAGGAAATGGCAAGATTGATGGAGCAAAATGCTGCGATCGTCCGGGCTGCGGCGCGGGTGCTTTCGGATTTTGAAAAACGGTATACAAAAAAGAAACAGGAACTGGGACGCATCGATTTTGTTGACCTTGAAGTATATGCAAACAGGGTTTTCTGCACAGATACAGGCGCGCCAACTCCTGCGGCAATCGAAACAGGGCGGCAGTTTGACTATATTTTTATCGACGAGTATCAGGATACCAACCGTATACAGGATCAAGTGTTTTCCGCAGTGTCTGCCGGCAGCTGCCGGTTTATGGTCGGGGATGTAAAACAGTCGATATACGGATTCCGCGGAGCATGTCCCGAGGTGTTCACCCATTATCGAACCAGTTATGAAGCGGGGGACGGTGGACAAGCGATATTCATGCAGGAGAACTTTCGTTCCCGGCGCGCGGTAATTGATTTTGCCAACCTGATTTCCAGATATATGTTTGCAGCGGGGGACACCCCTTTTGATGAAAAAGATGAACTGGTGTGCACAAGGTCCGGGGAATCTGCTCCGGTTGAAATTTGCCTGATCCCTGCGCCGGAGGATGACGAAGAAACGGCTCCTGCAAACGCGGAGGCAGAATATGTTGCCGGACGGATTCAGGCACTTTTGCAAGGAGAAACCCTGTCTGACGGATCGCCGGTGCGTCCGGGAGACGTTGCAATTCTGCTGCGTTCCGGCAGACAGGCAGCGGCATATGCAGATGCATTGGCACGGCGGGGAATTGCCGCTGCAAACAGTGCGGCAGATCCGTTTTTTGCCTGCAGTGAAGTGATTTTAATGCTGTGCTTGTTAAACACGGCGGATAACCCCCTGCGGGATATTTATTTGGCGGGTGCAATGAAAAGCCCTCTCTTTGGGTTTTCGCTGGATGATCTGGTGAATATCCGGGGGATGGATAAAGGACCTTTATGGTACAGCGTGCAGCGCACTGCCGCATGTGCAGCACCTCTTGGAAATCGCTGCGCTGCATTTGTAGGGCAGGTGGAGGATTGGCGGGCACACGCCCGATATATGCGCGCAGACGAGATTTTGCAGACGATTGTCCGGGACACTGGATTTTTATATTACCGCGGCGATGATAAGCGAAGTAATACTCAGATCCGGCGTTCACTGAAACTACTCACTTCCCATGCGGTAGGATGCGGCAGGCAAGGCGGCGGACTTCATGATTTTATCCGGCTTCTGAACGGTTTGATGGAGCAAAAGGACGGGGGTGGGCAGCTTCCGGCAGAGGACGCAGTGACGATAACCACAATTCATCGTTCCAAAGGATTGGAATATCCTATATGTTTTCTTTCGGATACGGCACGGAATTTCAATGTGAGAGGGCTATCAGACCGGGTGCTGTTTTGCCCGGATACCGGTCCCTGTGTAAAGCTGTATGATCCGGGTGGACTTGTCCGGTGCGACACACCCCTGCGATGTTCTGCTGCCAAAAATTTGCATGAACGGATGATTCAGGAGGAAATGCGGGTGCTTTATGTGGCGCTGACCCGCCCAAGAGAGCGGCTATATATTACCTGTATGGCGGCGGAGCCGGAGAAGGTTCTGGAACAGGCGCATGCACGGGCATCGCATTCGGCAGATGTTTATGAAATCCTTTCCTGTAATTGTCTGGGACAGTGGATCATAGACGGTGCGGCGCGGCATATGAACGCTGGTTGCTTCCGGTTTGTGATTGGTGAACATGAGCGGGCTTGTACAGGCACAGTCTGGACGGAAAGCAGCAGGATACAGGCGTCATCTGAGGAGCAGAATGTGTGGCGGGATACCTTCCAGCAGCGGTTTTCCTTTGCGTATCCTCTGGAGCATCTGGCAAACATTCCTGCAAAGCTTACTGTGTCTGCCCTGCAGCCAGATATACTGAATCAGCAGGAACCGGAGGCGATCACCATTGATCTGGAGCCTCCAGTACAGCGGGAGCGGGACACGGTAATTCCCATGCCTGCATTTCTGTCAGAACCTGGCAAAGCTACTGCTGCGCAGGCTGGTATTGCGACCCACCTGTATATGCAATTTTGTGATTACAGCAGGCTGCGCGAAACAGGGCCGGATGCGGAACTGGCATTATTGCAGGAGCAGGCGTTTCTGACCAAAGAACAGGCAAAGCTGGTGCGGCTGGAGGAAATCACAGCCTTCACTCGAACATCCATATTTGATAGAATGGTGCGCGCCCGGGAAATGCATCGGGAGTTTCGGTTCAACGCGGTGCTTCCTGCTGCTCGTTTTACAACGGATCCGGCGCTTCGTGCAAAGCTTACGGCATCCGAAACAGATATTACTGTGCAGGGTGTGGTTGACTGTATGTTTATAGATGAACAGGGACGTGCTGTGCTGTTGGATTATAAAACGGATCGGCTGACGGCGGCAGAAAAAGAAAATCCTGCCCTTGCGGCGGACAAGCTGCTATCGAGACATATGCGGCAGATTAACCTTTACAGGGAGCTTTGTGCGGATATGCTGGGTCGTCCCTTTGATGAGGTGTATTTGTATTCTTTGGCGCTTGGTGATTGTATTTCCGTGCCCAAATTCACTTAAACATGCTTCCCCGGAAAAGGGAACTGTCGCAAAGTATAAAATTTTATAAGGCTCCCCCCAGTAAAGGGAGCTGTCGCGAAGCGACTGAGGGATGCTCCTGCTATCTATTGAAGGGCTTGCAAATCGGCAGCATGTCATAACAATCCTTTCGACATGATCGCTGCGCTTGGGCATGTCACCTCCCCTTGTACGGGGGAGGCTTATGGTGGAGATGGTACGAACTTTTTCAGTTGAATAAACGGTTTGTGTTACTACTTTGGCGGTGGAATGGAGATTGAGATGAAAAAAACAATTTTGATTATAGACGGGCAGGGCGGCAGATTAGGCGCCTTGCTGATTGAGCGGGTTAAGACATCGCTTCCCGGATTTTCTGTTACGGCGGTGGGAACAAATTCTATTGCAACTGCTGCGATGCTTCGGGCCGGGGCAGATCACGGTGCTACGGGAGAGTATCCGGTGATTTGTGCCGCACAGCATGCGTCCTATATTGCAGGTCCGGTAGGAATTGCCATTCCTGCTTCTCTGACCGGCGAGATAACGCCTGCTATGGCGGAAGCGGTGGGACGCAGTCGGGCGGAAAAAGTGCTGATCCCGGGTGATAAATGTGCAATTCATGTGGCAGGAACTGCCAGAATGACGCTTGGGGAATATGCGGATCTGGCAGTGGCGAAAATCCTGGAATTGGATGCGAATGAGAACAGTTAAAGTGGAATACTATCGTAAAGATGAGAAAGGAACGGTTATTATTATGTATGAAGAATTGAGAGAACAGGCACGTGCGGCAGCAGCGGAGCTTGTAGAGGCGGCTGGACTGCAAAAGGGAAATATTGTTGTTGTGGGATGTTCTACCAGCGAGGTGTGTGGGGAGCGTATCGGCACAGCGTCTGTTCCCCAGGCGGCACAGGTATTGTATGAAGGACTTATGTCTGTTTTTGCACCTTTAGGGATTTATCTGGCGGCGCAGTGCTGCGAACATTTGAATCGTGCCATCGTCACAGAACGGGCTGCGGTGCCGGGGGCGGAACTTGTGAACGCAGTACCCCAGCCGAAAGCAGGCGGTTCTTTTGCAACAGCAGCGTATCAGGGAGCCTTGGATCCTGTGGTAGTAGAAGAAATTCGGGCAGACGCAGGACTGGATATTGGATTGACGCTGATAGGGATGCATCTGAAACGGGTAGCGGTGCCCCTACGTTTGTCTGTGAAGAAAATCGGAGCGGCAACATTGAACGCAGCGCGCACCAGACCCAAGTTTATTGGCGGCTCTCGCGCCCATTATAATGAGAAGCTTTTGTAATAAAACGTCTGAAAGAAACTCTTTCCTTTTGCGGCGATCTATGCTACAATAATATGAAAACTTTTGCAAGCTGTTTGCAGTAACATCAAGACAGTATCGTTAACAACCCCTCCGAGTCACAAACACAAAAGGCCCCCAGCAAAGGGAGCATAAACTTCACAAGGCTCCCATGTGAGGACCTGCTGCGCAGTTCCAGAGGGAGCTGTTGAAGATCACAAATTTTAAAGACGGCTCCCTTGTGTAAAGGGAGCTGTCGCGGAGCGACTGAGGGATTGTAAATCTATCATGTAGTAGAATCTTTAAATCGGCAGTATGACACAAACAATCCCCCGGCACACCTGCGGTATGCCACCCTCCTTTGCACAAGGTGGGCATAAATATGTAGTGCAGCGGCATACTACTTCCCTTTATTGGGGGGAGGCTTGCGGAGCGGGGCGGGATGTGCGGCATGCCACCTCTCCTCGCATAGGGGAGGCTTACATTTGGTATTTGTTACAACAATTCCTACTTTGGAGACAATTATGGTATTTTCATCCCTTGAGTTTTTATTTCTGTACTTCGCAGCGTCGATCATGATATATTTTATCGTGCCTCTGGCGTTTCGAAATCTGGTTCTTCTCCTTGTTAGCCTGGCGTTTTACGGCTGGGGAGAACCGATTTATGTTACGATTATGCTGTTTTCCATTATTGTTGACTATATCTGCGGCTACTTTGCAGGGAAGTATCGGGAAACAGACCGAAAAAAAGCGCGCCGGTTTGTGATTGCAAGTGCGGTGATTAACTTAAGCGTGCTGGGATTCTTCAAATATTATACGTTTATTGTATCCAATCTACAGCTGCTTCCCTTTGAATTTTTAAAGAAAATTCCCCTGTTTGCAGATGTAAAACTGCCGATCGGTATTTCCTTCTATACATTCCAGACAATGTCCTACACCATTGATATCTATCGAGGTGATGCCCGGGTGCAGCGGAATATTGCTTCCTTTGGTGCGTATGTGACTCTGTTTCCCCAATTGATCGCAGGCCCCATTGTGCGGTATCAGGATATTGATGATCAGCTTCGCTCCCGCCCCCACAATATCGAACTGTTTGCTTCCGGTATGCGGACATTTGTCTGCGGCCTTGGGAAAAAGATTCTCCTTGCTAACTGTGCAGGCGCTATGTGGGAGGGGTTTCAGACCTTATCTGCCACAGACGCTACTGTAGTTGGCGCATGGCTGGGCATGCTGTTTTACGCCTTTCAGATTTATTTTGACTTCTCCGGCTATTCCGATATGGCAATCGGACTTGGCAAAATGCTTGGTTTCCAGTTTAAAGAAAATTTCTTTTATCCGTATGTATCCAAAAGTATTACGGAATTCTGGCGGCGCTGGCATATTTCCATGGGAACCTGGTTCCGAGAATATGTATACATCCCTCTCGGGGGAAACCGCTGCTCCAAATTGAAAAATTATCGAAATATTGTCATCGTCTGGCTTCTGACCGGATTCTGGCATGGCGCAAGCTGGAATTATGTACTATGGGGACTGTATTACTGCATCCTTCTTGTAATCGAAAAACTGTTCCTGCATAAATTGCTCCAACGTCTGCCCGGATTTGTCAGCCATATTTATACGCTGGTGATTGTGCTGTTTGGCTGGTGGCTGTTTGTCTTTGAAGATCTGGGCGCCGGTATAACCTATCTTGGGTATATGTTCGGGCAAGGCGTAGTCGCCTTTACCGAGGTGGGCGCTACTTACGATTTACTGCGCTGTATTCTGTTTTTGGCAGTGCTGTGCATCGCTTCTACCCCCCTTCCCAAAAAGCTGTTTTATAAGCTGTATGAAAAGGGAAAAGGCGCAAGATTGGCGATCAGCGCAGGCTGCGCCGCGCTGCTTGTGCTGTGTACTGCATATCTGGTGGATTCCTCCTATAATCCGTTTTTATACTTCCGGTTTTAACCCGACAGAAAGGCGGTAAACAGTAAATATATGGATGATACAACGAAAAAGATACAGCCGGTTCCTGATGGTGTGCCGGTGAAAAAAGAGAAAATCACAGCGGACGGTGAGGCGGCAAGATATCTGCAGCTGCAGATGCATCTGAAAAAAGAAAGCCGCGGTGCGGACTTTTTGCTGATTCTGCTGACGCTTGGTTTTATTTATGTGATGGCGGTGTTGTTCTGGGTGCTTCCCGATTCCGATTTTTCTCCTCAGGAAAATCGAACGCTTGCTGCTGCGCCGGAGCTTTCTGCGGAAAACTTTTTTTCCGGCAATCTTACAGAGCAAGTGTCTGATTACATGGCGGATCAGTTCCCCTTTCGGGATTTTTTCGTAGGCGTGAAAGCGTTGTCGGAAACAGCACAGTTAAAAGGCCAAAATAACGGAGTCATTTTGGGCAGTAACGGATATCTGGTCACTCGGGTGGACTATCCCAATGAAACTGTTCTGAAAACCAATTTGAATGCCGCAGCGAGGTTTCAGCAGGCAGCGCAGGAACAGGGAATCCGGTGTGTGACGGCCTTTGCAGGGCGCAAGCAGGATACCTGCGATAAATATCTGCCTGCCGCATACGGATCTTATTATTCCGACCGTATCTGGAATATTCTGAACGATATTGCAGGTGAACGGGATCTGGCATATATCAATCTGCGGGACCCCCTGCGCAGGTATGCATCGGACGGGGAAGCGGTATATTATAAAACAGATCATCACTGGACGTCGCTGGGCGCATATCATGCTTATACGCAGGTAATAGAAGCGCTGGGAGATACGCCCCTGCCGCTGGACGCTTTTACAGCAGAGACAGTTTCAGAGGATTTTTACGGTACGACTTGGTCTGCCGCCGGGGCACAGTGGGTAAAGCCGGACACAATTACGTATTATCACGGTAAGAATGAAAGCTATACGATGGAAAGTGAGGATAATACGAGACAGTTTGAAGGATATACAGGCTGCACCTATGAAGCGCGTGACGGAAAGAACTATGCAGTGTTTGACAGCATTTATGTGCGGGAATTTTTAGAGGAAAAGGATCAGTATGCTTCTTTCCTTGGGGGAAATTTTGGGTATACCCATATTACTGCCAATGGAACGGGAGAGCGGGAAACGCTGCTTGTACTGAAGGATTCCTTTGCACACAGTATGGCACCTTTTCTGCTGCAGCATTATGATTTGATTCTGGTGGATCTGCGGTATTATAAAGTCCCTATGCTTCGATTCTGCGAGGAAAATGGAATTGACAAGGTTCTGATGCTTTACAATATGGAAACCTTGACGGAAGGGGATTATCTCAAGGTTTTGGGCGCAGGGCTTGGCAAGGAAAAGTGAGAGATAAATGAGCAGCGTGAAAAACATGAGAAATCAAATCGTAAGGAATCTTTTTCACGCGTGCTTTGTGCAAAGCACAAAGTCAAAGAGAGGATGGAGACTACTATGAAAAAAAGATGGATTGTCGGATTTATACTTTTGCTTTTATTATGTATGACTGCTTGTTCTGTGCGTGATACGGCTGCGGAAACGACCGCAGAGACTACGCAGGCTGATACTACACAGGAGGATACGACTTCCCCAGTAACAACAGAGGAGGATACCTCTGCGCCGGGCGATACGGCTGCTGACAGTACGGATAGCGAAGGAGGGAAGCAGATTACTGAAGAAGAGGCGCTGGCTGCTGCAAAAGCATATATGGGAGACACGGATCCGGACACAGGATATAAGTATTCCTTTGCGTCCCAGGGAACTATGCAGGACACAGACACAGGCGAGGAGTATTATAAAGTGCGGGTTTCCTGGTATTTGCCGGAGGATGACAGATATTCTGTTTATGGATATCTTCTGGTAACAAAAGACGGCAAGTCTATTTTAAATTTTGACTGATTAAAGCATCGGTCGCAAGGAAGGGTAAAAAGTACATGACGAAGAAAAAGGAAACAGCGCAGTATAACGACCAATCCATAGAAAAACTGGAGGGAGCCGATCGGGTGCGGCTTCGCCCGGCAGTTATATTTGGATCGGATGGGCTGGAGGGCTGTGAGCATGCCTTTTTTGAAATACTGTCCAACTCTGTAGATGAGGCAAGAGAGGGATATGGTTCTTCCATTACCGTCACCGTTTACCGGGATCATTCTATCGAGGTGGATGACCGGGGGCGCGGTGTTCCCCTTGGCTACAATGAGAAATACGATTGCCACAACTGGGAATTGATCTACTGCGAGCTGTATGCTGGCGGAAAATATAAAAACAATTCCGGTATGGGCGGATATGAATTTTCCCTGGGACTGAACGGACTTGGCGCATGCGCCACCCAATACGCATCGGAATTTTTTGAAGTGCATTCCTTTGACGGACAGAATTTGTCCCATATGTCTTTTAAAAAGGGAAATCCTGTAGGCA
>CATLAS010000015.1 GCA_949878535.1 uncultured Eubacteriales bacterium
ACCGCGTCGGAGGGATTGTTAAGTTATACTGCCAATTTGCACATTATTCAAAATGATAGCATTACAATCCCTCAGTCGACATCGCTGCGCTCAGTCGACAGCTCCCTTTACACAAGGGAGCCTAATGAAGTTGGATGCTACGCAGCAGCCCCCTTTGGAACAGCATAGCAGATCCTCACATGAGAGCCGCCACCCCTACCCAAACCTTCCTTCTGTAAAGGGAGGTGGCGCGGTCAAGCGTAGCGATCGCGTCGGAGGGATGTCACCTTCCGTTATGTCCCCCTTCCGTTATGTCCCCCTTGTGTAAAGGGGGGTGGCACGGCAAAGCCGTGTCGGGGGGATTGTCCATGCGATCTACAAAATATCAAAAACGATAGCACAACATCCCCATCCACTCCGCGGGATGCCCCAGGGGATCTTTGTGGAGCTTGACTAACAGTTTCCTTTACTGTGGGAAGCTTTTGGGGGATACTAAAAGTTTTTTATTTCTGCATCCAGCTTTCGTCCGCAGGATTATCCCGGAATCGGATCAGGCGGGCAATGTCCTCCATTGCAATATATCCGTTTTCTCCGGCTGCCTGTGCCACTGCATCAAAACAGGTCAAACTGTGATTTTCCACATCCGCGGCATGGAGACGATCCAGTCCCTTCTGCATACCGTAAGTAAAGATGCTCACAACGCCCAGCACCTGTGCACCAGCTTCACGCAGCGCCTCCACCACATCAATTACACTTCCGCCAGTAGAAATAAGATCCTCAATCACCACGACCTTCTGACCAGCTTCCAGTTTTCCCTCAATCCGGTTCTGTCTGCCGTGATCCTTATTTCCGCCGCGTACATACCCCATTGGCATGTCCAACATATGGGCTGCAATAGCAGCGTGAGCAATTCCGGCGGTGCTGGTACCCATCAATACCTCTGCCTGGGGATAATAGGTTTTCACCGCGTCGGCAATGGCAGTTTCCACCAGAGTACGTACTGCAGGAGCAGTAAGAATCAATCTGTTATCACAGTAAACGGGGCTTTTGATCCCGCTTGCCCAAGTGAAAGGCTCGTCCGGACGGAAAAATACCGCTTTGATATCCAACAGGGCTTTCGCAATCTGCATTTCTGTATTCATTTATATTACCATTCCTTTCTGATTTACATACAAAATTCTGCAACGCAGCGTTTATATGCTGCAACAGGGTCTGCTGCAGCAGTAATGGGACGCCCAACTACAATGTAATCACTGCCAATTTCCCGCGCACGCGCCGGAGTAGTAACCCGCGCTTGATCGCCTTTGTCACCGTCTGCAAAACGCACGCCCGGCGTTACTGTAAGGAACTGTCCGCCGCAGGTTTCTTTCACCATTCCAGCCTCCAGGGGAGAACATACCACACCATCCAATCCGGCTGTCTGTGCATTTTTTGCATAGGCACAAACTACCTGTTCTACCGGCTCATGGATACGGATATCCCGCTCCATAACCTCCTGACTTGTAGAGGTAAGCTGCGTTACAGCAAGAAGAATCGGACGTTTTTCCCCAGCAGAGGAAAGTCCTCGCAGCGCCCCTTCCATCATAGGAATTGCGCCGGCTGCATGCAGGTTGCACATATCCACACCAAGGTGCGCCAGCACAGCCATCGCTTTTTCCACTGTGTTGGGAATATCATGAAGCTTGAGATCCAAAAAGATTTTATGCCCCCGCTCCTTTGTCAAGCGGACAATATCCGGACCTGCCGCATAAAACAGCTCCATACCGATTTTAACAAACGGTCTTCTCTCCTCGTTCGCAAACAGATCCAAAAAATCTGTATACGCTTGTGCACTTGCAAAGTCGCACGCAACGATTACATCTTTTCCCATTTTATTCTTCTCCTATGTATTTATATATGTGCCCCGCCGATGATTTCGGAAAGGGACTGGATACCGTAATGCTGTGCCCGCTCAGGCAGCGCCTCTATAATATCCCGGCAAGCCCAAGGATTCACCAGATTTGCCGCGCCCACCTGCACCGCAGACGCGCCAGCCAGCATCATTTCAATTACATCATCCGCAGTGGATACGCCGCCCATACCAATTATGGGGATTTTCACCGCCTCATAAACCTGATACACCATTCGCAGCGCCACCGGGAAAATGGCAGGACCGGAAAATCCGCCCATTTTATTAGCAATCACAGGCTTTTTCCGCTTCAGATCAATCCGCATACCCAGAAGGGTGTTGATCAGCGCCAATCCATCCGCCCCTGCATCCTCACAAGCTTTTGCAATTGATACAATATCGGTCACATTGGGGGTGAGTTTGATATAAACCGGCTTGTCCGTCACCGCCTTCACCGCGCGAGTTACCGCGGCCGCGGCCGCCGGATCAGTACCAAAGCTGATTCCACCGCCGTGAACATTGGGACAGCTTACGTTCACTTCAATGATGCCGACCTGCTCTGCCTGATCCATCCGTGCGGCGCACTCCGCATACTCTTCTATGGAAAAGCCACTGATATTGGCAATCACAGATTTTTTATAATGGGTCGCCAAACGGGGAAGCTCCACAGACACTACCTTCTCCACACCAGGGTTCTGCAGTCCCACCGAATTGATCAGCCCTGCGGTACACTCCGCAATCCGCGGGGTAGGATTGCCGAATCTGGGATGCAGAGTTGTTCCCTTTATGGAAATGGATCCTAAAATATTCAAGTCATACAAAGGTGCAAATTCTTCTCCAAACCCGAATGTTCCGCTTGCAGGAATCACCGGATTGTCCAGCACAAGCCCGGACAGCGTTGTTTGCAGATTTACCACCGAATTTCCTCCTTTTCCAAAACGGGACCGTCTTTGCAGATCCGTTTTGTACCGTATTTCGTTTCACAGCTGCAGCCCATACACGCACCGAATCCGCAGCCCATCCGCTCTTCAAAGCTGAACTGTCCGCCGCACGCAGTCGCATCATATACTGCCCGCAGCATTGGTTCCGGTCCGCAGGAGAACGTATAATCCGGTGCGGGAAGGGCTGCCAATGCTGCGGTGACAAAGCCTTTTATACCGGCGCTTCCATCTGCAGTGGTGATCACCACAGGAATACCGGCAGCTTCAAATTTCTGCTGCAAGATGACTTCTTTCGCTGTATTGAAGCCGAGGACAGCCGTTACATTTCTGCCGCTGTCCCGAAGCGCCTTTGCCGTCCAGAACATGGGAGGCGCGCCTGCGCCGCCGCCGATTACCAGCGTATTCTCTCCTGCCCGTTGAATATCAAAGCCGTTGCCCAGCCCGGTAAGCACATCCAGCATCCCGCCAGGAGTCATACAAGCCATTGCATCCGTGCCTTTGCCCACTGCTTTATAAATAATCCGCAGAATCCCCAATGACCGATCCACATCATGCACTGAAATTGGGCGGCGCAGATAGAATCCATCCAATGCGATATTGACAAACTGTCCCGGCACGGTTATGGCGCTGATATCGCCCTGGAGTGCCATTTCATACATATCCGGCGCTATCCGAATATTTTCTTTTATTTCAAAAAGACCTTGCTTCATAATAATCCTTCCCCTTATGTATTAACGCCCCGTCATGCAACATTTCAGTGGCAGACTTTCCTGCCACTGAAAAAAGTAAGTGAAACCCGCCGCCGGTGAGGCGGGGGACCTCTTGCTTTTCGTTATAAATCTGCCGGCATCGCCCGGGCAGACTTGTCCCGCCACACGATGCGGCCATCGCATACGGTAAGCAGACACTGCCCGAATACCTCTGTTCCTGCAAAGGGAGTAGCCCGCCCCATAGTCAAAAAGGATCCAGGATCTACCGTATACGACTGTTCCAGATCAAACACTGTAAAATCCGCAGGAGTACCGGGGATGATCCCACTCGCACCCAGCCCGAACCGACTGCATGGATTTTCACACAGCATATGCAGGATCTGCTCCAGCGATACAATACCAGGGCGAACCAAGTGGGTATACAACACTGAAAACGCAGTTTCCAAACCGACCACACCCATCATGCTGCCCGCAAGCCCCTTGCTTTTTTCCTCCGCGGTATGTGGCGCATGATCGGTAGCAATCATATCAATTGTGCCATCCAGAACGCCCCGAATCAGTGCTTCACGATCCTCTCTGCTTCGCAGGGGAGGATTCATTTTGAATCTTCCATCCTCCTGTAAATCCTCATCGCACAAAGTAAGGTAATGGGGGGCCGTCTCACAGGTCACGTTTATACCGTCTGCTTTCGCCTGCCGAATCAATTCTACACTTTCTGCACAGGAAATATGGCAGACGTGATATGCGCATCCTGTTTTTTTCGCCAGCGCAAGATCCCGCTGAATGGGACCCCATTCCGACTGGGAACAAATGCCCTTATGCCCATGAGCGGCAGCATATACGCCATCGTGGATATATCCGCCATGCAGGAGGGATTCATCCTCACAGTGTGCTGCGATAATTTTATTAAGGGCAGCCGCTCGGGTCATAGCAGCCTCCATTTTTTCATCGGACTGTACACCTTTCCCATCATCGGAAAAAGCAACTGCTGCCGTCATTATCTCCAGAGGAGCAAGGGTTTCACCTTTCTCTCCTACTGTAATCGACCCATAGGGATACACACGGATTTTTGCATCCCGGCAGATCATGGACAGTTCTGCCTCCAGATGTGCTGGGCTGTCCGGCACCGGATTTAAGTTGGGCATTGCGCACACGCGGGTATAACCGCCCCGCGCCGCCGCGGAAGTACCGGTGGCAATTGTTTCTTTATATGAAAATCCGGGCTCTCTGAGGTGTACATGCACATCAGCAAACCCGGGAAATATGCAATACTTTTTGGCATCAACAACAAAATCGGGACGGAGAAAAGGGTCGGAAATCATTCCGTCCGACAAATACAGATCACCGGATGTGATATGACCGTTCTGATACATTGCAGCGTCTTTGAATACGATTTTCATACCTGTTCTCCTAATAAAATTTTAAAATATGTTACATTTTTCAAAAGCCTCTCCCTCAGCACAGAAAGGCAACGTCTTGATCTTATCCCATCCTCAGCAAAAGGAGGTGGCACACCCAAGCGTAGCGATTGTGACGGAGGGATGCCTCCCCACTCAAGCCTCTCCCCTGTGCAAGGGAGCCTTTAAAAATATGTGCTCCGCGACAGTTCCCTTTACTGAGAGGAACCTTTTATATCCTCACTCTTTGCAATAAAAAAGATCTTGCCCGGCAAGATCATCCCGCATAAAACAAAACCACAAAATACTTTGCGGCATGCTCCATATAAAAAATCTTGACGGTATCGCTGTACCTGCTTAAAGATTCTTATAGTAGGATAGCATATCGGATGATACTTGTCAAGAGGGAAATCGGGATTTTTCGCGAATTCTCTCAGCACAAAATCCCGATTCCTGCACCCATGGTGCCCCGCACTCCGCCAGTTGCTCTATGGGAGTGATACAACACAGGGTTACACTGAGTGCATTCCCCGCACACATCCACTGCGTCTACGCCCGCTTCCAGCAGGAGTTCCCGGTTCATTCCGGCAATGTCCGCATACAGTGCGCCATCACGTTTTATCACATATTTGTCAGCAAAAGCGCTGCCTCGCAGCTCTGCTACTGTATCCCGCAATTCCCCGCCGACCTGATAGCAGCAGGGATGGATGCACGCGCCTACAGCGGCATGTATCTGCACCGCACCCATTTTCCGCAGCATTGCAACTGCCCCCGCAGCAATGCCGGCGGCAGTTCCACGCCATCCCGCATGGACGGCACCCACCAGCGGTGCGCCGGTTTCTGTCACCCCCGCAAGGAGCACAGGTGCACAGTCTGCCACCCGCACCAAAAGAGTGATTCCCGGCTGATCCGTAACAAATCCATCACAGGGGAACGGCACATCCCGCAGCGTTCCCTCCCCAGCATTTTCACGGGTTACATACCGGATTGTATCCGAGTGAATCTGGGGCGTACACACTACATCTTCAGGAAGTCCAGCATGCTGACAAAGCAGACGAATATTTTCAATCACCGTTTCCCGATCGTCCCCTCGGAAAAATCCCGTATTCATAGACGCAGTGTGCGGCAGGGTGCTGACGCCCCCTTCTCTGGTAGAAAATCCGTGGGCTATGCCGGAAATTTCCAGCACATCTGATTTCCATGTATAATTATTATATTTAAACATAAAATGCATCCTTATATATTATAATCGGCGCTCTTTCCCCCGCAAAGGGAAGGTGCCGGCAAAGCCGGCGGAGGGATTGTCTACATATACTATCAATTTGCAGATTCTTCAAAGCGATAGTATAACAATCCCCCAGTCAGCATCGCTACACTTGGCTGACAGCCCCTTCGGAACTGCGCAGCAGGTCCTCACATGGGGGCTTTTAAAAGGTGCGCTTTTCGGCCTCCATCATAAGGGGCCATTTGAAGCTCACGCATTTCAAAAAAGAATGAGGGGAACATTTCCATGTTCCCCATCATCATTAAACAACCAAATCAGACAAAGCGTTGTACAAATCCTCATCGGATTCCAGGTACACCTCAGACCACTCCATGGTATAAATTGCGCCCAAAAGACTTTTCCCGCTCACCTTAAAATCGGTATTGTCTGTCAGAATCACTCTTCCCTTTGCCTTTGTGGCAACTGCCACCAGCTTGCTTACATCGGACATGGTGTCTATGCGGATTTTAATTCTGTTCATGCCGTTTCTCCTTATCTTGATTCAATGCATTCTATCGTATGCGGCGGGTGCGGGGGATATGTACCGTTTTACGCAATCACTTCGCCCCAGCATTCGCCGAAAGCACATGCCGCATTGGATTCATCTGTATCAATATGCATAGCAGGTGCAAAGTTTTCGTTCACGCGGACAACTACATCCCCAAATACGGTACTTCTGTCTGCGTTGGAAATCTTAACGGAAACGATCTGCTTATCTTCCACGCCGAATTCCTTTGCGTTTTCGGGGGTGAAATGGATATGCCGCTTTGCAGCGATTACGCCTTCTGTCAGCTCCACTTCGCCGCAGGGCCCAACCAACTTGCATGCGCCGCTGCCTGCAACGTCGCCGCTTTCCCGAATCGGCGCAGCAATACCCAGCGTGCGTGCATCTGTCAGAGATACTTCCACCTGAGATGCTTTTCTTGCAGGTCCGAGAATAATTACATTAGCAATGGATTTCTTGGGACCAACCACTGTAACCCGCTCTTCACAAGCGAACTGACCGGGCTGGCTCAACGCTTTTTTAAACGTAAGAGACGCACCCTCTCCGAAAAGGATAGCAATATGCTCCTCTGTAAGATGGACATGGCGCGCACTGGTTTCAACTAAAACTTTCTTTTCCATAATAATTTTATGCCTTTCCTGAAATTTGTGTATAATACAAAGCGTAAAAAGTAAATTTGGGGCAGAATCCGCTCCAGTTTCACGCAAACTTACCTATATATAATGAGTATTTTACCTGCCAATTATTGTATCACAGCCGCACGCCAAATGCAACAGGCAGCTATGGATTCTTTGGTTTTTTCTGCATACCCGCCCATAGCAGAATGATAATCTGCCCGGGAACGCCGATGACAAACAGCAGCCATAGATTTTGCGGCAGACACGTGAGATATACCGCGCCCAAAAGCGTCCACATCAGCAGAGATATATAAAAATAGTTTCGCCGGGGGATTCCCCAAACGGAATTAAAGACAAGCGCCACAACAAAGCTTACCGGAACCGCCCACACAAAGGAAAGCCAAAGAGGACCCTCCACCGGGGAAAATGTCAAAAATACAAACACAGCTGTAGCAATCAGCCACACCAGTGCTACCGACAAAAGGGCAATAATCCGATGCTTATGTCCGCGCCCGCCGGGAACCGCAGACAGAGCCTGTGCATCCGTATGATCCTCCCGGAGAAGATAATCCACTGTCACACCAAACAGGGATGCAATGGCGAGGAGCACACCGGCATCCGGCATGGACGCGCCGGATTCCCATTTTGACACCGCTTTATCGGAATACTGCAATTTTTCCGCAAGGGTTAGTTGGGTATAGCCTGCATTTTTGCGTAGGGCGGCAATATTGGCGGCAACAATTTTGCGAATATCTTCCATTCTACTCCCTGTCCCCCTGCAAAATAAAATCTATGCTATATATTTTATCATGATCCGCCAATCAAGTCAACAGCAACACAAAAGCGTCTTTCAACAGGCAAATTCCCGTAATGGATCACTGCTGGGTAAATTGAATTTTAGCTGTTCAGCAGTCTTGTTAAGTCCGCAAGGGAAACGTCCATTCTTGCAGACACTTCTTCCATATCCATACCAGAAGCAAGAAAACGATTTACAACCATTTTCATATCTTCGCCAACTTCTATGATATGACCATCTAAATCGTAAAACCGAATGACACGCTGCCCCCAACTGTGTTCAATCATATCCCCCAAGCATTTAATATGGGGATACTTTTTCAGTTTTTCTAAAAAGCCGTCAAAATCTTGTTCCTCAAAACATATTTCCATATTATTAGATTGATTCAATACACGATCTTTAGATAAGCCAACAAGCCAATCAAAGTCTTGCTGTAAAGCCAACCCACAAGTAAAAGCAATATTTTTCCCATAATCTTGAAATACTTCTAATCCGAATAAATCTTCATAAAACTTTCTTGCGGCACGAATGTCAGATACAGATATAACTGTACAAGAATATTTCATATGTAGGCTCCTTTCAAATTTCAATTTATCTCTTTATATTTTACCACAAGAATTTGTCCGATGGGGTGCACTTTCATAAAATTGCTGGAAATGGGCTCAGCAGCTCTTATCTTGAAAAAGAAGGCAGAATCCCTGTCACCAGGGGAAATTCTACTATCAGTAGAGTTGCCCTCTCCTTACTCTACCGAGCAGATTTTATCTATCTACCTTCCTTTTGATTAGGTAGGGTGACTTTTGGGAAAACTTATGGTACAGTCAAATCAGATCATGTACAAGGAGAAAGGAACGCACAGCCATGAACACAAACAACACAGTATATGAAGGCGCAATCCGCCGCAGACATATCATTCGCCGCAGACGCAGACGCGCGGATATTTTTGCAAAGATCATACGAATTCTGACCACAGCGCCCATTTTATCTCTTGCGCTGTTCAGTATTTTATATTTCACAGGAGGCGTATTTGCTTCCCCCGCAGAATATGCCGTAACCATTGTTTTATTTACCCTGCTTCCCCTGTCCGCCTATCCTCTCCAGCCCATACTTCCTGCTTTCCGCAGCCGCGGCAGAGAAGGACAGCGCATTCTTGCCATGATTATGGCGAACGCAGGATATTTGCTTAGTATGCTTTACGCAATTTTTGCAGGTGTGGGCAGCAGCCTGCTCACATTGTACCTGACATATCTGTTTTCCGGTGCGGCGCTTTTGATTATCAACAAAGCCTTTGGCTTCCATGCAAGCGGGCATGCCTGCGGTCTGTGCGGACCGGTAGCCGCGCTGGTCTGCTTCACCGGCTGGATCAGCCTTGCAGCAGGCGCCATTCTGTTCGCGCTTGTATTATGGGGAAGCCTGCATATGAAACGGCACACTGTTTCTCAATTCTTCGCAGGCAGCGCGATTTCAGTTGTGATTTTCATTAGCCTTGCGGCGATGCTGCTGTGAGCAACGCACAAACAAAAAGGCCCCCTTGTGCAAAGGGGGCTGTCACAGTTTACTGTGACTGGGGGATTGTTATACGATCATTTT
>CATLAS010000016.1 GCA_949878535.1 uncultured Eubacteriales bacterium
ACTTATGACAGAGCGGCGCGTGCCGCGGGGGAACACACCTTCTCAAAGCGCCCGCAGCATCGTACAGCACGCCCCAATGGTTTTCGCATTCCCGTTTCATCAAATACAGTAATGGCGGTTGTTCCGGATTCGAACCGGATTCCCTTTTACATCTATTCAGTTCACAACTTTTCAAACCGTATTTTCATTATCCGATATTCAATTTTGTTGATAGGTCTTTGACCTGCGGTTATTCTATCATATTTTACCAGTTTCGTCAATGCACACTTGTGTAAGAAAAAACGGAACAATAGCAAGTTTGTACAAATAAAAAGGCTCCCCCGGCAAAGGAGTCTGCAAACTACGGAAAAAAGGCTCCCCCCGGCAAAGGGAGCTGTCGCGCCGCAGATTTCACTAAACTTCATAGCCTCCCTTGTGCAAAGGGAGGTGGCACGCCGTAGGCGTGTCGGAGGGATTGTCTGCATATGCTGCCGATTTGTTGATTCTTCAAAATGATAGTAGGACAATCCCTCACCCGCTATCGCGGGAGCTCCCTTTGCACAAGGGAGCCTTACAAAGTCTGCGAAAACTGATTTGGTATTCTTCTAAATAAAAATTAAAATCCACTCTATTGAACACACATTTTCTTTTTTGATGTGCTAAACTTATATCAATCAAAAGAAATTTAGCTCAATTTGAGCTAAATTTCAATAACGCAAATTGAATTCGATATAATTACTGATAATTACTACACATCTTATGGAGGCAATCTATGTTCAGAATAGACAGCAGATTCATCAATGCAAACATTGCAAGAACAATCCGATTTACAGAAAATTTATTTGAACAATTAAGCCAAATCGCTTTTTACAACAATATGTCGTTTAATGCAGTGGTTTTACAATGCTGCAAATATGCTTTGGATCATTACGAAAAAGACAATCCATAAATTGGAAGGAAATTTCCAAGTTTGCACAAACAAAAAGGCCCCCCAGAAAAGGGAGTCTGGCAAACTACAAACAAAAAGCCTCCCTTGTGCAAAGGGAGGTGGCTCGGCGCAGCCGTGACGGAGGGATTGTCTGCACACACTGCCGATTTGTATATCCTGCAAAATGAATGTATAACAATCCCTCACCCGCTATCGCGGGAGCTCCCTTTGCACAAGGGAGCCTGATGAAGTCTGCAAAAACTGATATTGTATTCTCCTAAATAAAAATTCCGGGCATTATCCTATTGAAATTACTTCCGTCGCCGGATCAAAGGAAATCCTTGTTCCGCTGCTGACCTTTCCATACAGCCAGGTCCCCGCTGTGCCGTGCCCGGACAATACAAATCCGCCCGCGGGGATTACCATATTTCCCTGACCGTATACAGGTCGTTCAAACGCCTTGCCGTCTGCGCCAACGCCAACTTCAAACCCATGGGGATTAGTGCCCGTACTCCTGCCCCGGTTATATAAAATCAACTGATCGGTTCCCCGCCCAGTATTTACGCCGTTTACGGTACGCCAGATCCCCTCTGTAGCGATCACTCGGTTGTTTTCAATGCGAACCTTATAATTCTCCCGCACGTGGCTGTACAGCCATACGCCTGCCGTGCCGTGTCCAGACAACACATAGCCACCGGAAGGCTTTTTCATGTTGCCAACCCCATATATAGGATTGCTGAGCGCAATGCCGTTTCTGTCAATGCCTACCTCAAATCCGTATTTGTTGGTTCCTGTATATTCGCTTGTATACCGTACCAGTGTATCCACTGCTCTGCCGATATTGGTGCCCGCCAGATATCCCTCTGCACCGCTTCCGCCGGAAACTGCATATCCGTTTTTCCCCGCTGCGCGGATTCTACTTGGATAGTCTGCAATCATATAGTTCTGATCGCACACCACGCCTGCAACGATATTAGAACGGAGCAAATTGGTTTCGCCGCCGAACTGCCACATTCCCAAAAGAGACAAGGGAGTATAGTCACACTGCCGCGCCCACTGCGCTACCCAATGGGCATAGGGGGATAATTCCTCATCATATAGATTTGAATGAAAGAACGATGTGGATGAATAAATCCCCACCCAAAAATTACGCTCCTCTAAATATGTGCACCATGCTTTTACCACATCGGTAAGCCTCCGTTTTCCCAGTGCACGCAGCGTATTATCTTCTACGTCCAGATACACCGGCAAATCAAACTGCCGGCCCTTCAATACATTATTATATAAGAACTCTGCTTCCTGCCGGGCTGCATCGGTTGTCGTTGCCATGCAGTACTGATACACGCCACGATGCAGCCCAGCTGCCTGTGCCGCGGTATAATACTGATCAAATCTTGCATCCTTTCCGGTGGAATATGCCCCTCTCAAAATTGCAAACTGCGCGCCTTCCTGCGCTGCCCTTTGAAAATTGAAATCGCCCTGCCATTTGGACACGTCGATTCCAAAAATATATGCCATTTTCAGTTCCTCACTTTCAATAATTCTGCGGCATACACAATGCCGGCACACAGATGCATTTTTCATTTCTGCATCTATGTACCGGTACTGTGCAATAATAATATGTAAACATCAATCCTTTACGGATTCTTCCAACCTTACAATACGAATTTCCTGGGCCTGCAGGGCGTCCGACAGTTCTGCAACACCTCCGTATAATTCCTCATGCTCCTCCTGATTTTCTGTAGTCAGCGCAGTTAAGGTACTGTTGAGATTTTCCACAGAACAATTCAGCTTTGTCAGGGTGCGGGACAAATCATACACGATCTTTCCCGTGCCGATCCCTGCCGAAGTAAGCGTAATCAACCCCGCAACAACCTCCCAAGTCATATTTCTCATTCCTTTCTTTTCATGTCCCCGCTGTATACGTTCGGTACTATTATTGTATTCCCGTCCTCGTCCGGTTGCGACTGCAGGTATGCTTATGTTACATAAAATACAATATTTTTTCTCCCCACAGGGGTTGACAAATACCCATATGGGGTATATAATCAATGTATAAATACCCATCCGGGGTATTTATATCCAGTTAGGGTCCCCAGTAAAAAGGGATGACCCGCAGCAAACTTTCACCAAACCATATAAGCCTCCTTTGTGCAAAAGGAGGTGGCGCGGCGTTAGCCGTGACGGAGGAATTGCTATACTATCATTTTGCAGGATGTACAAATCGGCAGTATGTTTTAACAACCCCTCCGTCTCACCTACGGTGAGCCACCTCCCCTTGCACAGGGGAGACTTTGGAAAAATGGAGACGCTGCGCAGCGCCACCTCCTTTTTGCTGGGAGGAGGCTTATAACACAATAACTCCCTTTACTGGGAAAATCAATGTAAGCAAACAACTCTCGCCGCATAAAGCGGCAGAACAGGAGAAACAATATGGATAAAGAAAACTGCACCTGTCGGCACAAAGCCAAAGAGAGAGATGCAGAAATGCTGCGCAGTCTCCAAAACCGACTCAGCCGCATTATTGGACAGCTTGGCGGCATCCAAAAAATGTTGGACGACAACCGCTACTGCGGCGATATACTGATGCAGACGGCAGCAGCAGAGCGTGCGCTGCAAAGCTTCAGCTATCTGGTGTTGCAGGAACATTTGGAAACCTGCGTGGCAGAGGAGCTTTCCAAAGGAAATACAGCAATCGTAGCTGAAGCAGTGGAACTGATCAAAAAATTAAAATAAAGGAGGCGCGCATGACAAAAGGTACTTTTCAAGTAACGGGCATGACCTGCGCGGCATGTCAGGCAAATGTTACCCGGCGCGTGAGCAAAATCGACGGCGTGTCAGAAGTGGACGTAAATCTGCTGTCTGGACGGATGCAGCTTCTGTATGAACCAGATAAAACCAATCCGGTCGCAATCGCTGCCGCCGTAAAAGAGATTGGATACGGTGCATCTTTTGCCCAGGATACAGATAATAACGCACCGGACTTCACCCGATCCTGGCAGGAAAGACGGGAACGGGAAGCCGCAGAACAGGCAGCACTGCGCCGCAGGCTGCTTTGGTCGACGATCATCCTGATTCCGCTGATGTATCTTTCCATGGGTCCCATGCTCTCCCTGCCCCTTCCGCCTTTTTTTGCTGGAGCAGAAAACGTGCTGGTCTATGCACTGACCCAATTATTTCTTACCCTGCCGGTAATGCTCATCAACAACAAATTTTTCCGTCAGGGCATAAAAGCACTCTGGAAGCGTTCACCCAACATGGATTCCCTTATCGCGCTGGGATCCACAGCAGCACTGCTATACAGTATCTATGCTATCTATCAGATGGCATGGGCGGCAGGAAGAGGCATGCTGGATGCCCACATGGCACATTCCCTCTACTTTGAAGCTTGTGCCATGATTCTCACCCTGGTCACCGCAGGCAAGTATTTGGAAGCACGTTCCAAGTCCAAAACCACTGCCGCACTTGACAAGATGATGGATCTGGCACCTGCTACTGCCACCGTAATCCGTGAGAAGGGAGAGGAAGTAATCCCTGCCCGGGAAATTGTTGTAGGAGATGTAATCCTGATTCGTCCGGGAGACAGCATTCCCGCTGACGGAACGGTGATCAGCGGAAGCGGTTATGTAGATCAGGCAGCTATCACCGGCGAAAGCATTCCGGTAGAGGTAGGCGTCGGCAGTGAAGTAATCTGCGCCACGGTAAACCAAAATGGAACATTCCGTTTTACTGCCTCCAAAGTAGGTGCGGACACAACCCTTGCGCAAATGATTCGCCTTGTAGACGAAGCAGGCAGTTCCAAAGCGCCTGTTGCAAGACTGGCGGACAAAATCAGCGGCGTATTTGTACCGGTCGTAATTGGCATTGCTTTAATTACCGCAGTGGTATGGCTCCTTGCGGGCGCGGAGTTTTCCTTTGCCCTATCCTGCGCCATCGGCGTGCTAGTTGTATCCTGCCCCTGTGCGCTTGGACTAGCCACACCGGTTGCAATTATGGCGGGAACAGGTCGGGCAGCAGAAATGGGAATTCTCATAAAATCCGCCAAAGGGCTGGAAACCCTGCACAGCGTTGATACAATCGTTCTGGATAAAACTGGTACTGTCACCAGCGGACATCCAGCAGTGACAGATGCAGTTGTATTGGATTCTACTCTTTCCCGTAAGGACTTCCTTCGTCTGGCAGCCGCAGCGGAAGCAGGCAGCGAACATCCCCTTGCTGAAGCTGTGCTGGATTATGTACGAGGAGAAAATATAGAAATTCCCCAGGGAGAGTCCTTTGAGGCCATACCAGGGCGAGGCGTGCGCATTACCCTTTCCGGAAAAACGGTGCTTGCAGGAAATGCAGCATTTCTTTCGGAAGAAGGGCTGCAGCAGTCCGATCCCTCCGGAATGGAGAAAAGCCGCACACTGCTGGATCAGCTTTCATCTCAGGGAAAAACACCAATCCTGTTTGCATTAGATAAAAAAATTGCCGGAATCATTGCAGCAGCAGACACAGTGCGTCCCACCAGCAAAGCCGCTATTGAAACCTTCCACAAAATGGGGCTCCATGTAGTCATGCTTACAGGAGATAATGAGCAGGTTGCAAAAGCAGTAGCAGCACAAATGGGGATAGAAGAAGTCATCGCCGGCGTACTGCCCACTGGAAAGGAAGCAAGCATCCGCACCCTGCAGGAACAAGGACGTACCGTAGCCATGGCAGGAGACGGCATCAATGACGCACCCGCGCTGGTGCGGGCAGATGTAGGTATCGCTGTAGGAGCCGGCACAGATATTGCCATGGACTCTGCAGACGTCGTTCTCATGAAAGACACCCTGTTGGATGCAGCTCGGGCAATCTCCCTGAGCCGCGCCGTGCTGCGCAATATCCGCATGAACCTGTTCTGGGCATTTTTCTACAATGTACTTGGCATTCCTGTGGCAGCAGGCGTGCTGTACCCTGCGCTGGGGCTGCTGCTCAGTCCTATGCTGTGCGCCGCAGCGATGAGCGTCAGCTCCCTGTGCGTAGTGACTAACGCCCTGCGTCTGCGTTTCTTTAAAGATAAAATAGTTAGCAATAACGAAACAAGTAAACCTGGCGGCGATTTGCCGCCTGAAACAAAAGGAGATAATAAAATGGAAAAAGTTTTGACAGTAGAAGGTATGATGTGTGGGCACTGCAAAGCCCATGTAGAAAAGGCACTGGCAGACCTTACTGGCGTTACCTCTGCCCAAGTGAATCTGGAAAAGAAAACAGCAACGGTGGCATTGTCCGAGAACGTGCCGGACGATGTTCTGAAAAACGCTGTGGAGCAGGCTGGGTATACAGTAACTGCGATTGCAGGAAAGTAAAAAGATCCTGACAAATTTTATCCAAGGTCATTGACAGTATCGGATGCCATGTGTATAATAAAGCAAACGCATTATGCAAAAGTCCGCACCAAAGGGGTGCCTTTGGTGCGGATAAATTTTGCGAATACGCAGAACGGAGATTCATATGACCATTGAACAGATTCTTGCCGATATCAAAAGTGGTCGGCGCAAAAAAGTAATTTTAGACACAGATGCTTACAACGAAATTGACGACCAATACGCGCTTACATACTGCTATCTTGCAGATTCCATTGATTTGCAGGCTGTATATGCCGTACCATTCCATAACGACAAAAGCACCGGATTTGAAGACGGCATGGTGAAAAGCTATGAAGAAATCAAAAAAGTGCTGAACATGATCGACCCGAACTATACTACACCAGTATTTGAAGGCAGCCGCACCACAATCGAGGTCAGCGGTGGTCCGGTAGACAGCCCTGCAGCGCGTAATCTGATTGAGGTCGTGAAAAACTCAGATGAAATCGTTTATGTGCTGGCAATCGGCGCAATTACCAATGTTTCCTCCGCTCTGATGATGGATCCTTCCATAAAAGACAACATGGTGGTAATCTGGCTTGGCGGCAACCAGATCGAGGGAGACAACCTGGGCGAATTCAATCTGGTGCAGGATTTCACCGCCGGACAGATTCTGCTGAACTCCAGCGTACCGCTTCTGCTGTGCCCTGCATGGTTTATTGTATCTGTGCTCACCACCAATATTGAGCTGACACGGGATCTGATGGGCTACAACAAAGTATGCGACTATCTAGCAGGTATCACCGAGCAAACCTGGAAAGACGCAGGAGAAAATCCGTCCTGGGTGCGCACCATCTGGGATATTGCCGCTCCGGCAATATTGGATAATCCGGATTGTGCTGAAATCGAAATTATCCCTACACCGATTTTCACCGATCAGCGGGTGTATGCTTTTGACAGCACACGCCATAAGATGATGTATCTGAAATCCATCAACCGGGAAAAAGTGTTTGATGCTACCTGGAAGATTCTCAAATCTTTGAAGGATAAATAAAAACATAACAAAAGGGACTGTAAGAATACTAACACCCGACAAGGAAGTAATTTAGAAATCATTTATTTTACCCAGTTATCGGGCGAAGCAAAGGCAAACGCAAAGATTAATACCGAGAAAAACTTTTTACAGTTTTTCTCGGTATTTTTTATTAAATCAGCACATTGGTTATTGTTCTCGTTCTTATTTACAATGTAAATGGAAGGAGGTATATGAGATATGTCAGGATTAATATAACAGTTTTACTACGGCAATATTGAGCTACAAGCAAGAGACATTAGAGAAAACCGAGCAATGTCCAAAAGAACTCGAGGTGTTAAACGATACAGAAAAATATTCAACAACTAAGCTTTCCGATGAGGAAAAGAAAAAGTTCCTTGATTTTGTCAATGCGACAAGCGTTGTAAACGGCAAGACGGCACTGTATAATTTTATTGTAAGCTTTCGGTCAGGCGCTGCTTTCACACTTGATACTTTTGTCAGCAATGATACTCCATTTACCAATTTATTAAAGGAGGATATTTGAATTATGGAAAAACCATTATTTGAACAAAGGGGAGGTACATACACCCTGGTTGGAAATTATCTGCTACCAAATCTCATCTTACCCGAACAACAATTTCAACCAATCGGAGTATGTGGACAACGACACGCAAGGTACTTGAAACAACATCACAAGATCGTTTATATGAATCTGTTAACAAGCGGGAAACCAAATAACTATCTCGCCAACATTGAAAATCAAGCTGAAAATTTGTTTCTTCAACTCGTAAAGCAGCTGGCAGATAGCGAAAATATAACAGAAGACACTTAAGGTAAAAGATCAGATGGAATGGGGTTTGCAGATAAACAATATTTGTAGTAGAGCAAGAGAAATTGCAAATACAAATTTATTAAAAAAGTACGCTCAATTGAGCGTACTTTTTTAATAAATTTGATTTTCACACATTTTTTCGGCTTGTTCTATTATTAAATCTACCGCAGCTGCTTGTTTATCCGGTGGATATTTATATTTTCTTAGCAACCTTTTTATAGTGATTCTCATTTGTGCTCTAACACTTTCTCGGACATCCCAGTCAACCTTAATATTATTTTTTATGCTGATTGTTAGTTCTTTAGCAATTTGTTTTAGAACATCATTTTCATAGAAATCTCTGGCAGACTCATTGGAAGAAATCGCATCATAAAATGCCAGTTCATCATCTGACAAACCAAGCTGTTCTCCTCTTTTATGAAGTTCATCCATATCTTTAGCCATATCAACCAGAGCCTTTATGACTTCTACTGTCTCTAAAGAACGTTTTTCATATTGAATTACTGAAGCTTCAAGCATTTCAGAAAATTTCTTTGCTTGTACTACATTCTTTTTAGCGATTGCCTTAATCTTACCATCAAGCAAACGTCTCAAAAGTTCAAGAGCCAAATTTTTTTGTGGTAATCCTTTTACCTCTTCAAGAAATTCATCAGATAAAATTGATATATCTGGTTTATTTAATCCAACTGAAGCAAATATGTCCACGACTTCTTCGGAAATAACCGATTTAGAAACTAATTGTCCGATTTCATATTCTATTTGGTCTTTTGTTTTCTTCTGTTTGTCCTTCGGCAAAATTTTTATAATTCCTGATTTGATAGCTTTAAAATAGCTAATCTCTACATTGATCGCTTGAGCCTGTTCAGAGGTAGAACATAATGCATATGCCTTACCGATTTCTACAACCAGGTTAAGAAATTCTTTTTTCTCTTCTTCCGGTTTACCCAAAACAAAATCCACGCCAGAAACAATACAAGCCATTCGTTCACTTGCAGATCCATCTATATAAAAAGAGTAGTCCAATCCATGCAATATTCCTTGTATTTGC
>CATLAS010000017.1 GCA_949878535.1 uncultured Eubacteriales bacterium
ATAAGAATTGAATAAGGGCTTCCCCCAGCAAAGGAAGTTGCCGCGAAGCCTAACTCAAATATAAAAAAGGCTCCCCCAGCAAAAGACGTTGCCGCGAAGCCTAACTCAAATATAAAAAGGCTTCCCCCAGTAAAGGGCGTTGTCGCGAAGCCTAACTCAAATATAAAAAGGCTTCCCCCAGTAAAGGGCGTTGTCGCGAAGCCTAACTCAAATATAAAAAGGCTCCCCCCAGTAAAGGGCGTTGTCGCGAAGCTCAACTCAAATATAAAAAGGCTCCCTTGTGTAAAGGGAGCTCCCGCGTAGCGGGTGAGGGATTGTTTCTGCTATCGTTTTGTATTATCTTTAGATCGGCAGTTATAACAATCCCCCTGTCAGCATCGCTGCGCTTTGCTGCCCCCCCCTTTACTGGGGAATACTTTATAAATTTGCATATTGCATACCCCTGCCACCTCCTACCCGTGCTTGCAGGATTTACCGCTTGTATCAAACCGTTTTTTCTGGTACAATACATATAGCAATTTATGAAAAGGAATAAAAACGCCATGCAGCTGACCCAAAACAAAATTCAGGTGCTGATGAAGCTTTGTTTCAGCGCGGTGCTTGTACAACTATTCTTTATTTGTCTTGCTGTCGGCGGCGCAGCAAATGAAACACTGTCTATTACCGCACCTGCCTACATAATTCAAATCCCTGAAATGCTGGAATACGCCGCTTTGTCCGCTGTGATTACACTGGGCGGAGGGCTGGCGCTGGAATATGCCCTGAAGGTTTACGGATAACGGGCGAATCCGATCAAAGGAGCACCTACGTGAAACTGTTTGATAAAATCGAAAAAAATCTTGCGAATTTAAAAATTTTGCCGATTCTGGAAGATTGCGGCACCGTTTTGTGCGCTCTTTCCGGCGGCGCTGATTCTACCATATTGCTCCTGTTTCTGCACCAGTATCTGCCGACGCGGGGTATTCGTCTTGCCGCGGCTCATTTGAATCACTGTATCCGGGGAGAAGAAGCGGATGGGGACGAGGCTTTTTGCCGCAGCCTTTGTGAAGAATTGGAAATTCCCTTTTATTGCCGGCGTGCAGACATTCCAGCTCTTGCAAAGGATACGGGACAGGGATTGGAGGAATGCGCCAGATCCGTACGCTATGCCTTTTTGGAGGAAATACGAAGCAGCCTTCAGGATAGCGTAATCGCCACTGCCCACAATGCTACGGACCATCTGGAAACGGTGCTGTTTCATCTGGCAAGAGGTACCGGTGCGAAGGGACTGTGCGGTATTTCACCTATGCGGGACGGGTATATCATTCGTCCCCTTTTGTGCTGCACGTCACAGGAAATACGCACGTATGCGGCAGAGGAGGGCATTCCTTATGTTACAGACCGTACCAACGATGATACTACCTACACCAGAAACTATATTCGCAAGAACATGATTCCTGCCATGCAGAAAATCAATCCTCGGTGTGAGGAAGCTGCGCTGCGGATGAGTGCCTCCCTTGCAGATGATCTTGCCTGTCTGGAATCCGCCGCATCCCAGTTGCTTTCACCAGAGGGATTTATCCAAAGAGATGCTGCTCTGGACGTGCCGTCTGCGCTGCTCTCCCGGGGCATTCTTGCCATGTACCGAAATTATACCGGATCTGCGGACAATCTGTCCCAGGTGCATCTGTCGGACTGTATGTCGCTCATTCGCAGTGGAAAGACAGGACGCATCAGCCTGCCCGGACAATCAGCGCTGTTTGCGGATGAAAACTGCATTCGAATCAGCGCTGAAACGGACATTCCGAAATCCGCCGCACCTGCGCCTGTACCTCTTTCTGTAGAAAGTACGGTTGCTTTTGGCCCATATTTGATAAAAATGTCAAAGAGTCAGTCTAATATTGTTCCGCCTGCCCAAAATATTTACAATTTAGCAATATACAGCACGTTGGATTTTGATAAAATAAACGGTAGTATTTTTATTCGTACCAGAGAAGCCGGCGATGTATATTACACCGGCGGCATGCATAAAAAATTAAAAAAACTTCTGGGCGCCTTGAGAATTCCCCTGCATTTGCGGGACACTTTCCCGCTGCTCTGTGACAGCGAGGGAATTGTGTGGGTGCCCGGTCTGCGTCCCCGGGATGGATGCGGCGGTGATGCGTCCGCGGAAAATCCTGTTTATATCGGCGTATGGTGTGCCGAGACATAATAGTGAATAGTGTTCAATACACAGAAAGGTTGGTTCCAAGCGTATGAAGGAACATCACGATGTGTGGGATCGGGACGTTGAGCAGGTTCTGATCAGCGAAACACAGCTGGATGAGACAGTTTCCCGTATGGCGGCGCAAATTGATGCAGATTATAAGGATAAAAACCTGCTTCTCCTGTGCATACTGAAAGGGAGCCTTGTTTTTATGGGGGATTTGATGAAAAAGCTTTCCATCCCCTGTGAGATTGACTGCATGAAGGTTTCTTCCTATGGAAACGGTTCCGTAACCAGCGGAAGAATCAACATCCTTCTGGATTTGCATCGGCAGGATCTCAGCGAAAAGGATATACTCATCATTGAAGACATCATTGACAGCGGCAGAACGCTGTCCTATCTGGTCTCTTATTTACAAATCAATGGTGCGCGCAGTGTTCGTTCCGCCGCTCTTTTAGATAAACCATCCCGCCGGGAAGTGGATTATAACCCCGATTATGTGGGGCAGGAAATTCCCGATGCGTTTGTTGTGGGATACGGACTGGATTATGCAGAAAAATACCGTTCCCTTCCATATGTGGGAATACTGAAGCCGGAAATATATACAGAATAAAGTCCGGATTTCATAGCTTTTATATGCAGCTATATCGTGCAGACCAAAGAAAGGATTGACTTTTCATGAAGAAAAACGGTTTAAAGGTCGCAGTTTGGTATGTGGCTCTCATTGCAGTGGTGATTATTGTTATTTCTCTGCTCTATGGAGGCGGTTCCAAAACCGATCTTACCTACGGCGACATCGTAAATTACTTTAAAGATGAACAGGTGGAGCAATTCTCCGTTGACTACAATACCGCCACTTTGAAGCTGATTGTGCGTGCCGGGGAGGACGGCGGCAAGCAGTCTGTATTGAAATACAGATTGGCTGATGTAAACGTGTTCCTTCTGGATATGAAGGATCTGATTGACGAGCAGTATGATGCAGGTATTATTACAGAATATGATCTCAAGCCTGCGACCATTGTGCCTTGGTGGGTCAGCTTTCTGCCATATCTGATCATTGCCATTGTCTTTATCGTTCTCTGGTGGTATATGATGAGTCAGGCCACCGGCGGAAAGGGCAGCAAGATCGGCAATTTCGGCAAAGCAAAAATGCGTACCGGAGACAAGGTAAAAGTATATTTCCGGGACGTTGCCGGTGCGGATGAAGAAAAAGCGGAGCTGGAAGAAATTGTTGAATTTTTGAAGGATCCCCAGAAGTTTACCAAGTTGGGTGCAAAAATTCCCCACGGTGTATTGCTGATGGGCCCTCCCGGAACGGGTAAGACCCTGCTTGCCAAAGCAGTGGCAGGTGAAGCGGGCGTTCCTTTCTATTCCATTTCCGGATCTGATTTTGTGGAAATGTATGTAGGTGTGGGTGCATCCCGCGTGCGGGATCTGTTTGAAACAGCCCGCAAAAACCCTGCGTCTATTGTATTTATAGATGAAATTGATGCTGTCGGCCGTCAACGCGGTACAGGACTTGGCGGCGGTCACGATGAACGTGAGCAAACCCTCAACCAGCTTCTGGTGGAAATGGACGGATTCGGCTCCACAGAAGGCATCATTGTGATCGCGGCAACCAACCGTCCCGATGTTCTGGATCCTGCACTCCTGCGTCCCGGTCGGTTTGACCGGCAGATTACTGTGCATCAGCCGGATATCCGCGGGCGTGAAGAAATTCTTAAGGTGCATGCCCGTAATAAACCTATGGAAGCAGGTGTGGATCTTGCTGTTATTGCGAAAACCACTTCCGGCTTCACTGGCGCGGATCTCGCAAACCTGCTGAACGAAGCTGCGCTGCTTGCAGCACGAAAGAACAAATCCCTGATTGGTATGGATGAAATTGAGGATGCTTTCACAAAAATTGTTGCAGGTCCCCAGAAAAAATCCATGCGGATCAAAGAATCGGAAAAACTCAAAACGGCATATCATGAAGCCGGTCACGCAGTGCTCTCTCATCTGCTGCCGCTGATTGATCCTGTGCATCAGATTTCGATTATCCCCAGCGGAAATGCTTTGGGGTATACCCTGAATCTGCCTGAGGAAGACAAGTTCAGCGTTTACCGCAACGAACTGAAACAGAAAATTTCCATGCTCCTTGGCGGACGGGTTGCCGAGCAGCTTATATTTGATGATTTCTCCGGCGGTGCGTCCAATGATATTCAGCGTGCCACACAGATTGCCCGGAAAATGGTTATGCAGCTTGGTATGAGTGATCTGGGACCGATTTTGTTTGGCAGTGGTCACAGCGATACGGAAGTATTCTTGGGAAGGGATTTCTCCCAGAACCGTGACTTCTCAGAAGCAATTGCCGCAAAGATTGATGAGCAGATTGAAAAGATTATCAATGAATCCTATAATGAAGCGAAACGTTTGCTGTCTGAGAATATAGATAAATTGCATTTCATCGCCAAGTATCTGGTTAAGAATGAAATCATGAATGGCGAGCAGTTCCGGCGTGTTATGGAAAATTCCGATGTAACAATAGAGGAACTGGAAGAAATGTATGCAGAAAAGCGTCGACGCAGTGAGGCGGAAAATGAGGCGCGGGCGCTGCAAATCAAGGAAAATGAGCGCCGGCGGGAAGAAGCTCGCAAACTGGAAGAAGAAAAAGAACAGCGCAGCGAAGTTTCAAATGTGCCGCATAAGCCAGACGATGATTCGGATCGGTAAATTAGAGTGCAAATCCACAAAGGCTCCCGTGTGCACAGGGAGCCTTTTTTAACTTAACTTTTATCCTCTTTGTGCTGTGCAAAGTGGGAGAGGCTCGCAATCTACGGAAAGCCCCCCTTGCGCAAAGGGGGGGCTCGCTGTAGGCGAGACGGGGGGATTGTAAAAGTATACTGCCGATTTAACGATGCTGCAAAATGATAGTAGGGACAATCCCTCAGTCGCTGACGCGACAGCTCCCTTTGCACAAGGGAGCCTTATGAAGTTTGATGCTCCGTGGTAGCTCCCCTTAAACAAAGCGGCTTATAGAGTTTGGTGTCCCACAGGAGCTTCCTTTGTTGGGAGAGACTTTTTTGTTTGTGCTTCGCTGATGGGTTTCCTGAAGTCACGAGGTGGATCCTCACAAAGGAGCCTTCTCCAATCTTAAGCCCCCCCTTGTGCAAAGGGAGGTGGCACGACCAAGCGTAGCGGTCGTGTCGGAGGGATTGACTATGTTAACTACCGATTTGTAGATCTTGCAAAATGGAAGCAGAACAATCCCTCAGTCGCTGACGCGACAGCTCCCTTTGCACAAGGGAGCCTTATGAAGTTTGATGCTCCGTGGAAACTCCCCTTACACAAAGCGGCTTATAGAGTTTGGTGTCCCACAGGAGTTCCCTTTACTGGGGGGAGCCTTTTTGTTTGTGCTGCACTGCGCCCGACACCCCCCTATTTTATAAGAAAGGAACCCGCCTATAGGCGGGTTCCTTTCAACTTTTTCCAAAGGCGGTGATTTCTTCACCGTTTAATATCCGGATCGTATCGTTCTCAATTTTCTTTACAAGATCTGTCAGCACATAAAACTCACCCACACCGTCGATTGTCACCAGAGAATGACGGGTGGAATAAGGATAAAACCGATACACTGTTGCATCTCCCGACAGGCTTGTTGCGGTGAAAGTCATGTAGGCATTGTCCGGATTTGCCGCAAATACTTCCATTTCTTCCGGCGACATCGTGCCATACTCGTCCGCTGCGTAATAATCCTGAATGGCAAGAGCAACCAGCGATTTATAAAAGTTTCGGAACTGGGGAATATAATCCTCTGCCAGCTTTTTTCCTTCCGCTGTGACAGACAGAAGCTGCTTCTGATTTTCGTCTACATCATGTTTCAGCTGAAATTCTGCCTGCACAGAATCGGTAGATATCCGAATCTGCCGGATGTTTGTGATATACTGTTGGTACACATAAGGGTCAATCCAGTCGATTAGGGAATATTCCAGATAATTATGTGCCTCGCCGCCAATAATGCCGATTACATTGGGGTATAGGTTGGAATATACATAGTAGGAACCGTCATCCGTTAAGGCAGAGAAATACAGCTCATATTTCCGGTCTGCATATTCAAACGTGATACTGTGGGCAGGATGGTCCAATCCAACTGCTGCAAAATCCTCTGCTGATGCACCAAGCTTGTAGCAGGAATCTGCCCGCAGCTCCAAATAGGAGAAAATGATCTCATACAGCTTGTTGGAATCAGGATAATATGCTGTAGGATAATCCATGATATTTTCTGCAAGGGCGTTGGGATTGTTCTGCTCTTTTTTATCCTTCAGACGAATGCGCAGGAGCATTTCCTCATCCTGATACACGGTGAAATGGTTGACTGTGTAGTAATCGTCCTGAGATATGCCTGTTGTCAGCACAGGCGTTACATATTTTTCCACAGGAACCAGAATTGTGTCTGCAACTTCTGTTCCCAGTACATACACGCTGCGCCGCCCCTCCAGCATGCAGTAGTATCCACCGCCGGTGAGCAGTCTGTCTCCTACAAGGACGGTGAATTTATCGCCGCCGTTTGCTGTCACCGTCCATTTGGCAGACGGTACATCCAGTCCATATTCGGCAATTTTTTCATCGGACAAATTGCTTCCCACTTTGGTTTTAGATAAAGTGTATGCAGTTACATTAACAAGCAAGGAAAACTGCTGTTCATCAAAGGGAACGGTATCATATCCCTTGATTCGGAATTTCCCTTCTTCCGCCTGATAAAAGGCAAAGGAACCATATTCGTTTTCTACCGCAATCTGCTCTATATCATTGCGGGACAGGGATCCGAACAGGAAAAAACGATCCCCGCTTCCCAGTGCTTCTCCCGCTTCTGTTTCCGGCGGATTTTCGTCTTCCTCTACAGTCGCCGTCATAGGACGGATGAGGAAAAAATATCCGCAAAGGAGCAATACAAAAAGAGAGAGCAGTACAATAATCAGTATTTTCTGCCGTTTCATCCGTTCCGTCTCCTGATGTGCACCACAAGTCCCGCTGCGCCGATGAGCACAGGCATTGTCACGGTAAGCGCCACAGTCCAACGGTTCGCCTGGGCAGTGGTAATATCCATGCTGGTATCGTCCAGCACTTTCATTTCAATATCTGCTATAATCCGATCCCGTCCGGTCAACCGCATGGTATTATATAGTATATCACTGTTGGCATAGGCACTGGACAACAGATATGCCGGGTCCGTATAATCTGCGCTTCCGCTGACCAGCACATAGGAATAGTAATATTCGTTGTTTTCAATCCGGCTCTCCCGGGAAATGGTCATGAGCGGCTGTGCGCCGGTGGAAACAGTTTCTCCATTTTGGATCATTTGTGCGCTGTCATGGGACCAAAGTACCGGGGAAACGACCTTCGTACCTTCCAGCGCCGGATCATCTTCCCACAAAATATTCAAAGGCATGGCGTTGCGCAGGATTGTTTTGGGCATCTGATCCAGTTCCAGCAAATCCAGATACAGGGATGCACCAAGGGTATCTTTTTCAGCATACTGAGCCACAATTGCCTTTCCGTCTGTGGAAATCGCATTGGCAGTGTCCCGCATGTAAGTATCCCCGTTAAAGCCGATGCCCCATTCGGAAAGCAGTTCGCTGAGGTTTGTAAGGTTTCCTGCATATTCCGGGGAAGTAAATACCATTAGGCAGCCGTAGCTGTCCAGAAACCGATCCAGCTTGTCAATTTCGTTTGCATCGCTGCTGTCCGCTTCTATACCGGCAAAATCATATATAGGATTGTTGATGACAATAATCCGTGCATCCTCATCAATTTCTTCTTTAGAAAGATCAATATTTTTCACTGTATATCCCGCATCGTTGAAAAGACTTACCAGCGCGGATGCATTGTTGTCCACAGCCTCCCCGTGTTGGGTTGTCATGTGCACCACAGGCAGCTCCGCGGAGGTCATGGACAGAATTGCGGACACAAATTTCTGCTCTGCCTGATATCCCCAGATTTTGCTGTATTCTTCATCGTGCACGAAAAATGCATCCATATTGAACAGGCGGAATTCTGTGCCGCATTTTACAACCACAGAAGTGGTTTTGATATCCTGTGCAGCAGTGGTATAGTATTCTTTGAAAAATCCGGGATTTTTAATAATATCCACGCATTCCACATGGATGTTGTCAAATTTGGACTCCAACTGCAGCGCTGTCTGGTATACGTAAAACAGATAGGGGCTTGCATCCCGGATTTTGTCCGACTCTACGGTAAAGTAAATATTTGTTTCTCCCTCCACATCTTGTAGCAGATCCAGTGTGGCATCGGACAGGGAGTATACCTGATCTTTTGTCATATCTGCATACCAGGTAAAGTGATTCGCAATGGCGAAAAATCCCATATTGAACACAATTGCCAGGGCGATCAGCAGGGCGGTAATTACAGAGGACATGGCGGTGTACCTATTTCTTCTCTGCCTGCGCAGCTTTGCCTTTTGCAGTTTTTTGATATTCATACTTCCGCCTCCTTATGCAAACCGGCGCTTTTCATATACGCGCACTGTGAGAAACAGAAATACACCGCACATGGAAAGATAGTACACCGCGCTGGAAAAGTCGAAAATGCCCATGGTAAAATTGGAATACCGGCTATAAATGGAAATCCAGTTTAAAATTTGCCGCAGTACGTAATTATCCAGAATTCCGTTGAGCATGGCAAGCACCACAAGTCCACACAAAACGCCAATGGTTGTAACAGCGGCGGTGAACTGATTTTCTGTGAGAGAGGACAGAAACATACCGATAGCAATGAAGCAGATTCCGATGAGAATCATGCCTACAGTACAGCCAAGCACCCTGCCCCAGTTGGGATCTCC
>CATLAS010000018.1 GCA_949878535.1 uncultured Eubacteriales bacterium
GTCTAAGCATACTGCCGATTTAACAATCCTGCAAAATAATAGTATTACAATCCCTCACCCGCTGCGCGGGAGCTCCCTTTACACAAGGGAGCCTTTTATAATTTTTGCTTAAGCCTCCTATATGAGGATCTACACCCAAACCTAAGCCTCCTTTGTGTAAAAGGAGGTGGCACAGCTTTAGCTGTGACGGAGGAATTGTGCTAACCAACCAGACCTTCGATGTATTGACCCTGCAAAATGATAGCAGAACAATCCCTCAGTCGCTATCGTGACAGCTCCCTTTGCTGAGGGAGCCTTTTATAATGTAGGTATTACGCCATCTCCTTTGGAACTGCGCAGCAGATCCTCACATGGGGTCTTACAACCAAACGAAAAAGCCTCCTTTGTACAAAGGAACGTGGCATGCGAAAGGTTCTTTCCAACCTCATATGCCTCCCTTGTGCAAAGGGAGGTGGGTTTTGCGCAGCAAAACTCGGAGGGATTGTTTGCATAAACTTCCGGTTTGTTGATTATCTAAAATGATCGTATAGACAATCCCTCACCCGCTGCGCGGGAGCTCCCTTTACACAAGGGAGCCTTTTTATTTTTTGTGTTACGCGGGAGCCCCCTTTACCGGGGGAGCCGTTTGATGTTTGAAGTTGTGCTGGAACTCCTTTTGCACATGGGAGCCGTTTGCTTTACTTATGCTCCGCGACAGCTCCCTATGGAGCCACGTAGTGGATCCCCACAAAGGAATCCTTTTCCTTTATTTTAGTGTTTCGCCAACAACTCCATTTGCTGGGAGCTTTATCAGTAAAAAAGAGGCCCCCCTCTTTTTTTTATCAAAACTGATTCGCCGGCGATACTGCATTCAAATCTGCAAAGGTCAGTATATCCGACAAAATATAATTAGACACAAACATGCCCGCATGGGTCAGCGCAATATTGTCACCCCGCCGCACCATATACCCTTTTTTTAAATAAAATGGCAGCTTAGATCCGTACAGCTCCAGAAAATCACTACCAAATGTACGCTGGAATTCCCCAAGAGGCAGTCCTTCTGCAAGCCGGAATTTCAACATAATATATTCGCCCATGCGCGCCTTGCCTTTGATTTCTTCCGAAGACGCAGTGATGCCAATGTCACTCTCAATATGTTCAATCCCCTTGATATATGCCTGAATATTTGGCACAAAGGAAAACCGGTTCCCGTTGAAATAAGAATGTGCCCCGGTACCAAGCCCCAAATATTCTTCGCAATTCCAATATTTCAAATTATGCTTGCACATTTTCCCCGGTTGGGCAAAATTGCTGATCTCATACTGCTTGTATCCCCGCTTCTCCAAAAGCGCACAAGCAGCCTCATACATCTCAAATTCCGTATCCTCATCCGGCAGCACCAACTGACGCCTGTTCTGATAAAACGGCGTGCCGGGTTCGATTTTCAAATTATACAGCGATACATGCTCCGGGCGAAGCCGGGTTACATAGTCCACCGATCGCAGCAAACTTTCGGTCGTCTGCCGGGGAATGCCAAACATAAGATCCACACTGATATTCTGAATTTTTGCCCTGCGTGCGTCCCGGTAGCACTGTTCAAAATCTGCCCGACTGTGGATTCTGGACAGCGCTTTCAATTCTCCCGCATCTGCAGACTGCAGTCCGATGCTGATTCGGTTGATCCCAGCCCTGCGCATACGAACAAAGGTTTTATAAGAAGCAGTGGCAGGGTTTACTTCCACGGTAAATTCTGCATTTTTCGCAAGATGAAAAGTGCGCCGCACCCCGCGGATAATCCGCAGAAGCTGCTCCTCAGGAAGTGCCGTGGGCGTTCCGCCACCGATATACACACTGTCCGGCAAACGCTCCGCCACAGCGCTTTTATAGTATTCCATATGAGAAAGAAGCGCATTTACATACCGCTCGCAAACCGTTTCATCCCCCGGAACAAAGGAATAAAAATCGCAGTACGCGCACTTGCTCCGGCAAAAGGGAACATGTATATATATACCAAGCTTTCCGCCGACATTCTGACTGATAGGCATAGGCGATTTCTCCTTTCCGCTGACCTGAATGAAACGATTCCTATACAGCATATAATACCACAAATCCCGAACGCATGCAAGCCGTTTTCCTTTCAAATTCCCTCGAAAGTCTGAATTTACTGTGAATTTAGCGGGATTCTATTGAAATCAATGGGAATTTACTATATACTATATTGTGTATTTTATTATAAAATTATAAATCCAAAAAAACGGGACTGGAGACTGTATATGAAAGACTTTCACGTAGAAACAAAATGCATTCAGGAGGGCTGGAAACCGGAAAACGGAGAAGCCCGTGTGCTCCCGATCTATCAGAGCACCACATATAAATACGACAGCGGCGAGCATTTGGGAAAGCTCTTCGATCTGAGCGCGCCCGGACATATGTATACCAGAATTTCCAATCCCACCGTTTCCTGTGTGGAGGAAAAAATTGCCGCATTGGAAGGCGGCGTTGGCGCAATGTGCACTTCCTCGGGACAGGCGGCGTCTCTTCTTGCCATTCTGAATATTGCCAGCGCAGGTGAGAATTTTATATCCTGCTCCACAATCTACGGCGGCACTGTAAATCTGTTTGCCGTAACCATGAAGCGCATGGGCATTGAAGTACGCTTTGCTACTCCAGATATGACAGACGAGGAAATTCACGCCCTGTTTGACGATAAAACCCGCCTGGTATTCGGTGAGACCATTGCAAATCCCGCACTGGAAGTTCTGGATATCGAACGGTTCGCAGGAATCGCCCACGCGCATAACGTCCCTCTCGTTGTTGACAACACCTTCGCAACACCGATTCTTTGCCGTCCTTTTACATTCGGCGCGGATATTGTAATTCATTCTACCACAAAATATATGGACGGACATGCGTCCGTTGTCGGCGGCGTAATCGTAGACAGCGGAAAATTTGACTGGGAAGCATCCGGAAAATATCCGGAACTGACCACACCGGACGAAAGCTATCATGGCGTGGTATATACCCGAGATTTCGGAAACGCCGCATATATTACCAAAGCGCGGGTGCAGCTCATGCGAGATCTGGGCACATCTCCTCAGCCTCTTGCCATGTATATCTTGAATCTGGGGTTGGAAACCCTTGCACTCCGTATGGAACGCCATTATGAAAACGGTCTTGCTGTGGCAAAATATCTTGCAGACCATGACAAAATTACTTGGGTAAAGAATCCCGCGCTTCCTGACTCCGATCAGCATGAAAAATGTGTGAAATACCTGGACGGAAAATCCTGTGGCGTAGTATCCTTCGGCGTAAAGGGTGGACGGGACGCTGCTATGCAGTTTATGAATCATCTGCAGCTTGCTCAGATTGTGGTTCATGTTGCAGATGCGCGCACCAGCGTGCTCCATCCCGCTTCCACCACACATCGACAGCTTACCGATCAGCAGCTTGTGGACGCAGGCATCGGCGCGGATCTGATCCGTATGTCTGTAGGTATTGAAAATATCGAGGACATTCTTGCCGATATCGAAAACGCTCTGTCCGCAGTATAAAAACAAAAAACGGAGGACAAACCGTTGCCAATCAAAATACCAAACGCTTTGCCCGCAACGGAAACTCTGCAAAGCGAAAATATATTTGTTATTACGGAAACTCGTGCCATCACACAGGATATTCGTCCCTTAAAAATTGCAATCCTGAATCTGATGCCCACAAAAATCACCACAGAAACCCAGCTGGCACGACTGCTGGGCAATACGCCTCTGCAAGTGGAAGTGGTTCTGCTTCACACAGCAACCCATAAGGCCCGCAATACTTCTACCGAACACATGCTGTCTTTTTACCGCACCTATGAAGATGTTATGGACTACAAATTCGACGGCATGATTATTACAGGCGCGCCTGTGGAAAAAATGGATTTTGAGGATGTTGCATACTGGGACGAACTGTGCCGGATCATGGAATGGTCAAAAACTCATGTGACCAGTACCCTGCATATATGCTGGGGAACACAGGCAGGGCTGTACTACCATTATGGCATAAAGAAGCATCTTCTGCCGGAAAAGCTTTCCGGCATTTTCCCCCATAAAAGAGATCGGAAAACTTCGATTCTTCTGCGAGGCTTTGACGATAGTTTTATGGCTCCCCATTCCCGCCATACTGCCATACACCGGCAGGATGTGGAAGCCGTACCGGAACTGAAAATCCTCGCATCCGGAGAGGAGGACCGGGTGGGTGTGTTCGCAATATCCAACCAGGGTGGCAGCCAGATTTTCATAACTGGGCATCCTGAATATGACGGGAATACTTTAAAAGGCGAATATCTGCGGGACAAAGCCGCAGGACTGCATCCCCATGTACCGGAAAACTACTTCCCCGGCGATGACGACACAAAAGAACCAATCGTCACCTGGCGCAGCCATGCAAACTTACTCTATTCAAACTGGCTGAACTATTTCGTTTACCAAGCTACCCCATATGACATTGAACAAATCGGCTGATAAAAAAGGAGACTGGCAAATGGCAGACCAACCGCACGCAAAAACACAAACCTTTTCCCTGCATGATGAGCGGGACAGAACCATTCGGGATATTCTTACCGCAGTGTATCAGGCGCTTCAGGAAAAAGGATACGATCCCATAAACCAAATGGTAGGATATATTTTATCGGAAGATCCTACCTATATCACCAACCACAAAAATGCACGGGCGCTGATCTGCCGGATTGATCGGGACGAATTGATGGGCGCGCTCGTAAAATATTATCTGGGGCTGAACTGATCCCCTAAGAAATGATCCGACAGGAGGAACAGTGCGTGATCATTTATAAACTATCCACAGATCCGGCGACAGGCACGCCTGCATATGAAAGGACAGATGTTCTGCCCCCTGGCGCTGCTGTAGCGCTGGGAAATTTTGATGGAGTGCACAGAGGACATCAGAGACTGTTTTCCCGCGCAAAAGATGCCGGTTGTTCAATCAGCGCCGCATGGTCCTTTACCAGCTTGGCAAAAGTGGTAAATCCGGTGCCCGCTCTTACAGACATCCAGTCCAAATTGCGGCTGTTTGCAGCCTGCGGCTTGGATTATGCCATTCTGGAAGATTTCGAAACCATCCGCTCTATGACACCTGCTGTATTTGCAACAGAATATTTGCCCAATCAAATCCGTGCAGGGAGCGTTGTCTGCGGGTTCAATTTTCGGTTTGGCAAAGGCGGCACAGGGGATGCAGACGCACTGCGCAAATATCTTGCCGGAGTAAATATTCCGGTTATTGTGGAGAATCCGGTTCTGTGGCAGAACAGAATCGTTTCATCCAGCGCGATCCGCAGCTGTATTTTAGACGGAAATATGGAATCTGCCTCGGAACTGCTGGGGCATCCCTTCTCCATTTGTTTTCCCGTGGTACGGGGTAAGCAGCTGGGCAGAACCATCGGAATTCCCACCATCAATCAAAGCTTTCCCAAAGGGCATATCATTCCGCGGGGCGGAATCTATGCCTGCACCTGCAATGTAGGCGGTGACATTTTCCTCGGCGTAGCCAATATCGGCGTGCGTCCCACAGTCACAGACGGAAATGTTCCGGTAAACTGTGAGACGCACATTATCGACTACAATGGGCTTTTATACGGAAAGGAAATTCAGGTGGAATTCTATCACCGACTGCGGGATGAAATTCGATTTGAAAATGTGCAGCAGCTGAAAAATCAGGTGCAGCAGGATATACAAAAAACAATCGCTTATTTTGAAGCTACTTACGGCGGCTGACTGCCGCCGTGCCTTGTATGGTAAGAAAGGGGATAGAATCGCGTGAATAAAAAGAAGAAAATTGCAGCAATCCTTATTTCAGTGATTCTGCTTGCAGCGGGATGCATCGGACTGTCCATTCCCTCTGCAGCGTTAGAGGATCCCACTGTTTCCAACGCCAAAGGCATCTATCTATACAACTTGGAAAACAATAAAGCTGTTTTTACCCAGAATGCAGAGGAACAGGTCTATCCAACCTCTACCGTAAAAATTATGACGGGTATCCTTGCCATAGAAAATCTTTCTGATCGCTTAGACGAAAACATCACCATAACGGCAAGTATGCTGTCTGCAGTATCCGGCAACAATATCGGACTTGCCGCCGGCGAGATCGTTACAATAGACAGTATGATCCGTGCCCTGCTGGTCAACGGCGCAAACGATGCTGCCTATGTACTGGCACACATCGTTTCCGGATCTACAGAAGAATTTGTAACGCTGATGAATACAAAAGCCAAGGAGCTTGGTGCACACCATACCCACTACACCAATCCCACCGGCATGCACGATGAAAACATGTATACCACTGCCGAAGATACAGCGCAGATTGCAAAATACGCCTATGGGCTCGACTTATTTATGGAAGCAACCTCCTCTGTGCGGTATTCCATGCCTGCAACCAATACTTCCGGCGCACGCACGCTGCACAACCGCAACTGTTTACTTTCTGTTTATTACGACAAAAACTATTATAACGATCAAGCGCGGGGCATGAATGCAGGTTCTACCCCCCAAGGAGGGCACTGCGTCGTAACCGCCGCTACCGACGGTGAACTGACATACATCGCGGTGGTAATGGGCGCCGACACCATAAACGGACAGGTTTATTCTTACATCAACATAACCAATCTGCTCAAATGGGCGTTTGATTCTTTTACATATACACAGGTACTGTCTCCCGAACAAATCGTCTGTGAAATCCCCGTTACCCTGTCTACAGCGGTAGACTATGTTACGCTGGTTTCCACAGATACCCTGCGGGTATATCTCCCCGCTGATGTGAATGTAGAAGAAGAAATTGAAATCAGCTACAGTACGAACAGCAAGGAATTGCAGGCACCGGTACACGAAGGACAAGTTGTGGGCAGCGTCACTGCAATCTATCAGGGAAATATACTGGGAACGTCCCAACTTGTTGCCACAACAGATGTAACCAGAAACGATCTGCTATACGGACTGTATAAAATCGAGCAATTTACCAAAAGCCGCTTTTTCATCATTACATTGATAGCTGCAGTCATTTTTACGCTAATTTATATTTTTGGCACAGCCATTCTGCGCCAGAAGAAAGGGAAAAAACGCATGCGGTTTTAATTTACCGCCTATTCCTATTGAATGATGACAAAAAAACGCATACCTCTGCTGCTTGCAGCAATTCTATTTTCCACTTTCTTTCTGTGGACAGGATGTACCCTTCATTCAGATTATCTGATTGGAGACGTAAACGGGGATGGTGTGGTAGACATCTGCGATGCATATACGCTGCATCGGTATTTATCCGGCAGATTTACCCCTATTTCCAAAGAAAATGCAGATCTAAGCTTTGACGGAGCAATCACCCAAACCGATGCAGATGTGCTGCGTCAGTATCTTGCAGGAATCAGCAAGCCAGGCACACGATATGCTTCCGTCACACTAAACGGAATCGAACTGGATCAGTATCAGATTGTGATTTCGAAAGAGGATAATGCATTTGCCCTTTGGGCTGCCGATCAACTAAAAGACTTTTTAGAAATAAACTGTGATGTTCACATACCCATTGTCACAGACGATAAAGCTGAAACGGAATTTGAAATTCTAATCGGAGACACCAACCGAAAGGAAAGTGCATGTGAACTGCAATTCGATCCCCTTTCCTATATGATTTATGCGGAAAAATCTAAAATTGTTCTCCTCGGAAAAGACTTTATGGTAGGCGGCGGCGTGGGGTATTTGACGCATACACTGCTGAGCAGCAGCGATGCCTGGAACGCCCATGCTGCAATCACTGTTCCCGAAGACAAGCTCATACGGGAATATCAGCCACAGCCTGCATCCAGTGTGATTCTAATCATTGGCGACGGCATGGGAGAAAACCACATCCGTATGGCATGTGACGGGGGAGCATATGTGCAGGAATCGGAAACAGGAAGCACACCCCTCCAAGCAGGGGTAATCGAAACATTCTGGGCAAAAGAATTTCCCGCAAGCGGTACTGCCGCTACAGCAAACCAGCTTGGCGGTGTGACAGATTCCGCCGCGTCCGCCACTGCTCTTGCTACCGGATGGAAAACTCGCAACGGAGTCCTTGGCATGCGGCCGGACACATTTTTAGGCGGCGACGCCGATTCTTTGCGTTCCGTTCAAAATGTACGTGAGCTTGCCTCTCTTTCCGGGCGAACCACTGCAATTCTCTCATCCGATCGGATTACCGGAGCAACGCCCAACGGATTTTTGACACATCACAATTACCGATTCGATTACAGCGTGATTCAGCAGCAGCAGGAAGCGCTGGCAGAAAGTGAACTTGCATGCGACTTTCTGTGGTGCAGCTACGATGATGATGCACTGCCGGAACAATTTGAAAAAGCGATTCATGCGGCGTCCGTCAACAACAGTGGTTTTTTTATAATGGCGGAAGAAGCTATGATCGACAAATATGCCACAAAATTAGACTATAACGAAACGGTACGTACGGTGTACCGACTCAATGAATGCGTAGCTTATGCAGCGCTTACCGCAGCATGTCATCCCGATGTTGCCGTAATTGTCACAGCCGACCACGAAACTGGCGGGTTGACTGTTTTAGAAAACGGCTGTTACACATGGACGTCCGATGGGGAACACACCGGCGTACCGGTTCCGGTATATGCCATGGGCTGGGGAACAGAGATGTTCCACAGCACGCTTGTAGAAAACACGGACATTGCAAAATATATTGCAGCCGTTTTTGGCGCATCATCTTTTGGAGGATAGAAAAATACCGCCCTATATACAGGGCGGTATTTTTAATTTGGTACGCACTTCAAGAGCGTACAAAAACACAAAGGCTCCCCCAACAAAGGGAGCTCCTGCGAAGCGAGTGAGGGATTGTCATACTTTCTTTTTGCAGGATCATTAAATTGAACACCTGACCTGAACAACCCTTCCGAGTTTTGCTGCGCAAAAACCCACCTCCCCTTACACAGGGGAGGCTTAGGAGTAGTTGTAGGCCCCCTTGTGCAAAGGGGGCTGGCTCCGCATAGCGGAGACTGGGG
>CATLAS010000019.1 GCA_949878535.1 uncultured Eubacteriales bacterium
CACGTCCCCATACTGATCCAGCTTTGCTTTGTCCTCTTTGCTCATCAATCCTGATGTAGTGGGAGTTGCTTCTGTGTATTCTTTTCCTTCTGCCGAAATTCCCAACGCCACAATATCTTCCTTTGTAACCGGTGTTGTATAGGACACATGCCCATACCCGTCCACCGTTACCTTATACATCCCTGTGCTTTTTGCCGGGTGCTCCGGATGCTCATATTTGTTTGCTCCTGGCTCTATGCCGGTGAGCTTGTTTTTTAATTCTGCAGTAAAATCATTTGAAGACAATCCCTTGCCATCCTCTTTGTCAACCTTGCTGTCCCAGTTATTTTGAACAATATCCTTTAACACCTTAGAATCCGCAAGCAGACGCTGTAATTCTGTTGCTTCGTTCGTTGAAGTTATCGTTTCATCAGGATATAGCGCACTGTCAACCAAAATAATAAATCGGGATGAAGTAAGCTGGTCTCCCTCTGCGCTGTATAACCGCAATTCGCAATCCACCCTGCCTGCAGCAGCGGTCGTTTGTGCTGTCATATCATAGATCACAGCATCCTTTTCAATTGTGCAATAATTGTACAAAACAGTACCATCAGATTTTTTTGCTCTAAGAACCGCAATAAAATCTCCCCGCAGCGGATATGGGTGATCATCTTCTGTCAAATATATGTATATCCGCCGTTTGTTGTCTCCATGCTTAACTGTTAAAGCAGCCCCGGAGCACGCCTCGTTTACATTCAGCATTATTCGAAAATTTGCATATTCCATAAATCTGCTCCTTACACTCTGTAATTCAATAGTATCACATGAGGGGGCTTATTTTAAAGCCCCACTCATGCACTGAAAAACTTTACTTGTACGCCTCCTTCACCCAATTTACACATACATCTACTGCCGCTCCTGCTGATCCGTAAATGCCTATATCCCGCATCAGATAGCGGATTTTACGCATTCTCTCATCATTATTGGCTTTATGTGCAGCTACATACAAAGATTCTAAAAGCGCGCTCATATCCTTTAATACGGCAGCTTCCGCTTCCTGTTTCGTGGCTCCTTCCTGGTCCCTTATCTGTATCGCCCTGCGAACACACTCCACAGCCTTGGAAGTCTTCCCGGTAGAATAATATTTCCACGCACGCTCCGCAACTTCTTTTTTTGCGTCCTTGATCCATTTTCGGCGGGTTTTGGCTGCATTCTCATAAATATCTATGTCATCCATCAAATCGCAAATCATGCCTGCCTCATCCTCATTTCCGCTTGCATATGCATCCAGATATAACGGTTTGATATAGGAGTTAACAGATGTTCTGACAGCCCCTCTTGCTTCATCCTCATCAGCACCGCCGCGCATCTTCTCTTCAATCATCCGCTGAACATGTGCCTGCGCCTGTGATACCTCTCCGCTGCTGTAGTACTTCCAGATTCGCGCCCCATCAGAAGTTTTCTTTCCACTGTTCGCTTCCTCAATCGCCATCTCAATACCAACCTTTGTTGTTTTACTGTCACTTGCAAAGGATTTCACAGTGTTGATAATCCCCTGAATATCCCGTGAAACATTTTTGTATGGAACCCCAAAAAATGCTGAGACCGCGCCGGTGAGTCCATCCACCTTTTCCGCAAAGGATTTTTTATCACTGCCCAGCGCATCAATCGCACGTTTCAAATCACTGATTAAGGTCATGTCCATTCTGGAAACATCATAGCCGGTAAAAATGGAAACGGCGTCTTTTACAAAAGGAAGATAACTAAGGGGATTGATATCGTCCAAAAAGTTCGCGTAAACATCACCCAAGTATTTTTCCAAGTAGGTTTTATCTTCGTCATCTTCCCGCATCGCTGTGATAACGGATTTGAGAATGGAATTCAACAGTGTGGATGAAACGATTGCCCCTACAGTGCCCGCCACCTTCTTCGCACCTCTGATTCCACCAACCCGTTTTCCCTGTATTGCCGCGTCAACAAGCATATTCATAGTTACAGTAGGCTCTGCCATAAAAGCAGTCGCCATCTTAACAATTCCATCCTTGCTCCGCATAAAGCCGCTGCGAGAAAGAGTAGAATCATAAACCTGCGTCAGCCGAATTACCTCTGTAAACCGTTCCCCGGCTCTTTTCAGAAAATCTTCCTTTGTTTCAAAACTTTCCTTATCTGCAACTTCCTTTTTTACAGCCTCCCATATGTATACCCACGTTGCTTCGTCCGCTATAGACGGCAGTTTGGCTAAACCATCATCGACCTTTTCAAAGAATGTGCTATCCGCCCGAATCCAATCGGCAGAGCTTTTCCCCATTCCGGTGTCAAAATATCCCATTTCCTTGATGATTGCAACCGGCGCATATTTTTTACATTCTTCCCATGCATTTTTATGATGTATGAAGTCAAACCCTTTAAAGGCTGCCTTCGCAAAGTATTTCGGGCTTATATAAGCGCTAGCGCGTACAATTGCGGAAGGCTGCTGAATCGCTACGGACATGGATGCAAGCACCGCGCCTTTTTTTGTCAGACTAACCATCTTGTTTGGAAGCTCTGTACCGCCTTGGTTTCTTACTCCACCGTTCAGATCAGAAAGCAAATTGTTTATATATGCAGTCACACCTTTCCCGTATGTACTTTCCAAAGCTGCACGTACAGATGTTGCTTTAGCTTCAGATGTGGGTCCTGTTCTATAATTGAATACGCGGCTAAAATCCTCAAGCGGTAGCACAAAAGCATGATACATTGCCATTTCATTCACGTGTTCCGACCAGATATCCATGAAACTTTTCACTACAATCGGATTGTTTGCATTCGGACTCGCTTCCTTTGTCATTGACGCATTCTTGATCTTAAATTCGCCTTTTGTTTTTGACTCTGCTTTCCTTGTATAAGCATCTGCAGATTCCAACGGGAAATAAAACTCTTCGCCAAACAACTTGATACCGTACAATTGCAGAGTAACTTCATTGCCTTTGGCTCCCATCACCTCTGATAGATATTTCTGCATCTTTTCAACAAATGCTTTCTGCTCTTTGGTCAGCTTTCCTGCAATGCCGTCAATAAGTTCCTGCGTCAATACAAAAGGCGGAGACAGTTTGTTTTTACTTTCCAGCACCAATCCGCCTGCGAGTAGGTGTTTTTTTGCCTGTTCTCTTTTGGAAAGAGCATATAAGGTAAACATTTCATCCAAAGCAAGGGAAAAGGACTCCCCTGCCTTATCTTTAAATTCATGCTTTGTTTTGAAGTCCCATGAATCATATCCGAATTCCTTCTGGGTCTTTAAATTGAACTCTCTTGCTTCCTGTCCGTCTTTCGCCCAAACGTCCTCCCCACTCTGCAAATTCTTGAAAAGGTTTGTAATCGTATCCGAGCCAATTGCACGTGCTGCATAAATTGGTTTAAGCGAATTCCATATGGAATTGTCAAGTACCTTTGGCAGAGAAAGCGGATTGCCCTTATGCGCCAAAATCTCCTTACATGCAGCTTCCCCAAGATTTGCTATCGTCTGGTCTCGACCCATCTTAAACGTTTTGTTCGCACTTCTTACAGCAGTCAGCACCATTTTGAATGTTTTATATACTGCTTCAAGCTGTTCCAGCGACATATTCCGCAGCGGAGTATCTCCTACCAGTTCAGCAACCGTTCCAATATAATCGTCAATCACTTCATCGTAAGAACTTGCAATAAGCGGATCGTCAGAATTCTTAATTTTTGCATATTCTGCCTTCATTTCTGTAAGGCGCCCTCCGACATTTTCACCCTGCATGCGGATGCGCTCCCGGGTTTGAATCAGCTTTTCTCTTTCCGCCGGATCCGTCTCTTTGGCAATCCGCTTGTCATACTCTGCAATGCGCGGTTCTGCGTCCACTGTATCCATATTAAAAGCGTCCAATAGCTCCGCTACCGGTTTTTGCATTCCAATTTTTATATTCCGTTCTTTGGTACCGTGAAGCAGCATATTGTTGAGCTCCGATGCAGCCCGTTTGATCTGTCCCCGCTTGGCTGTTTTCTTCCTGTACTCTATCCCTTTCTTTCTGGACGCCGTATACCGTGCAATAATTTCCGCCTGCTTTTGTACAGATGCTTCTTTGTACTTCTTACGTAACTGCGCTGTCTTTTCCTGATGTTCTTTTTTCAGGTTGACAAAATCCTGCCTTAGCTTGTCCATCCTTTGCATATGCTTAATTTTTAAGCGATTGATTTCCCTCTGTGCAACATCCGCAGCGGTGTACATAGTGGATGTCATCCAATAACTGTCATAAACCTCTGCAAGAAATTCCTGTTTCGTCATTTCCGGAGAATATAGATCCTTAATTACGGTTTCCTTGGAATCTCGCAGTGCTGCAATTGTTTCCATCAGCTTCGCAGGCATATCCGCAGGTACAACCTCTGCATCAAAATATTCCGGATACAGCATTGCCCATTCCTGCCATTTTGCATCAAGGGAAACTGAATCCTTTTTCGAAAGGATAACGCTGCCCATAGCCTGTTTCTGAAATGAGTCATAGCTCCCATATGTATTCTCCACTTCTGACTTTTGAACATCATCCAAGTAAACTCTTGATTCCCGAATATCACTAAGAATTTCCTGCACATGTTCGTCAGTATAGCGAACTCCCTTACCGTTTTCCATAAGCCAGTCAACTGCCGGCTGTGCCGCCTCTGCCACATCGTCCCAAGTCATATTCTGTCCGGAAGAAGAAGCAATATAGCCATAAAAATCGGAAAGAATCCCCACAAGCTGCTTTGTGTCTCCAACAGCATTTGTGTTTTTCTTTAAAAGCCTTGCCGCAGTAAGCAAAGAAGTTTTTGTAAACTTCACTCCATGCGTTAGCTGACGCTGCAGTTTTACCAACTCCCGGAATGCTTCTTTATCCTCACGCAAACGTGCGTTTTCCTTCTCCAAAATCCGAATTTCTTTTTCAAATTCCATCGCCAGATCCGGATCCCGCGTGGAAAATTTTTTATTTGACGTTTCCTGTGCAGATTTTCTTGCATATTGTATATACTTAGAAGCGGGAACACTGTCTATCTTGACTTTACCGTCAGGATATGTTATACTTCCCACAGAACCAAGAGTTGCGGGCGCAACTGAGGGCGATTGGAGCCCAAAGGCGTCCCGCTGCTTGGCTGTATCTGAGGGCAATTGGAGCCCAAGGCCCTGCAGCCAGCTTTTGGTTCTTTTTTTATTTGCATCAATATATACAAGTCCGCTGTTCATGATAAACCCGGCAGGATTGCTATCTTTTCCATAAGCGCTTGCAATCACACTCATATCAAGAATCTGCCCACCTTTATTCGTTGGCTGCAATTCAAGAATTGCCGTTACAGGCGCACCGTTTTTATCGGTAACCTCCCCGAATATTGCCAGACGGCTGTCGCTGTTCTGTGATTTTAAAACAAGCACAGGATTTTCAAGAATGTACGGAACCTGTTTGATCACTTCTTTTGTCATACCATCATGCTTTTTTAAAATAGCGCCTATTTTCCGGCTTCTCCATATAATATCGCTTTTTTTAACGCCAATACCTTGCAAAGCCTTTGAAGTATTACCAATATGAAAAGTTTTATCAGATATACCGTCCCATGCATCAATTTCGCCTGCAAATTCTTTCCGTACAGAATACTTCTTGTCCAAACCGGCATTTTTACCCTGTGCCGCCTTGTAATTCTCGCCTGCATCGCTTATCCCTTCAATAAACAGTTCCTGCAGCCGCTCCATAGTATCTTTCATCTGCGCAACATAACGTCCTTCCGCAGAGTCAGGAACCAGTCCCTCATATACTTTCCGGATTTTTCCGGCAAGCTCGGTAATATATTCCTTGATCTTCTGCCAAACACTTTTATCCCGTGCTTTCAGTTTTGCCAGCTTCTCCACCGCAGCGTCGTCTGCAAGCAGCTTTTCGCAGGATTCTGCAACAACCTCCTCATACGCCGTGTCATAGGAAATATCCCGTCCCGCTTCCTTCGCCTTGTTCATTTGCTCCCGGATCAAAGTATCCACGGAAACCCCTTTTTTCCCATATTCGGCAAATAGAAAATCTGCAAGCGCCTTAAACTTTGCCGGTGACCACTGCCGTATAAAGTGAACAAGCTCATGAGAGGCAGTAAACAGAATCGTGCCTTCTCCCGTCATGCCCGCATGAATATCAAGGTGAATGCTACTGTCCTGCGGATCATACCAACCGTTGTCACCTATCCGTTTTCCTTCCGCACCCACCTTAGATGCAAAGAAATGAATATCCATGCCCAAAGCTTCAGAAATCTTTTCCATAGCCAGCACAGATACCTTCTGGCGTTCCGTCTGGGGCTTCACGCCGCGTTCAAAATATACCTGTCCGATTTTCTTTTTCCCGGACTCATTTTTATTTTCCATTATGGCTTTCTGTGCTGTATTTACAGAAAATTCCCGATCCACCTGCCCCAGCTTATATGCGAACTCTCTCTGTGCCGGAGTCAGATCTGCCGCAAAAGTATCTGTACGCATTTCCTGCATGGGTACGCCGTAATTTCCGTATCTGTATGCCTCTGCAATTCCCCGCGCATAGATCTCTGCGGATACACCGTCAGCAGGGTTATAGTTCTTTATGAGTGCATTTGCCGACGCCTGACTTGCTTCAATACCCGCAATCGTTTCATATAGAATCGCCTCCTCCGGAGAAGCATAGGATACATCCCGCGCGTCCACCGTTTTGCCATTATCCAGGGACAATTTCATGGATCCGTTTTTCGTAGACGCAATCTGTTTAATCTGAACCGTTTCCCCGGTATCTTTTAAAATAGTCTGTCCGTCTGCAGACACGTCCGGTTCCTGCTCTAAAACATCATTTCCGGCGCTTTCAGGGGCGTTTTCGCTTTCGGCAGGTATTTGTTCCTGTATGTTTTCATCAACTGTGGAATCCGCGTTTTCGGGCGCGGAGTAATAAAGACGGTCTAACTGCACGAGAGCACCTGTCCGTACGATTCGAACCGCAACAGGCACGCCCCGCCTATCTGCGCAACCCGACGATATACCCGAAATCACCCTCCTGCCGGAAATCAGGGATTTACCCGACAGAAGCGCATTATCCATGATTTAGAAAAACACATCCGCAAAACAGGCGGAACGGCCGTTTGTCACGATATGACACTTTCCGATGCACCGCCGTCGGCCAACGACCATCGAATCCGCCCGCATTTTCCCGTCCGCAAGCCGCCTGTTCGGACTGACTCCGGCAGACGTTCGTCCGGGACAGAGGCAGTAATCCGGGGAAGCGTAACGACATTGCGTTTTCATCCGCACATCGAGCCCTCGCGAAAACGACCATAGTACATAGGCCAACCTGCCGGGTCTCCGGAGCGTCCGGCCCGCACAAGAGCCCCGGAACACCTCCCGTAAAAATCCGGAAGCCGCACGATTCCGACCGAACTCCGAGCAGAAAGGGTCCGATCCGGCCGACACCGGGTTCTCCGTTCGGGAAATCGCACGCCCATCGTCCCTCCGATTCCTGCAAGGGAAAAAAGCGCCTTATCCCCTGTCTCACGGCAATGCAGAGCATTCCGAAAGGAAAGAATACGGCACGGTCCGTTTCGTTCCCGGTACGCCGATTATACCCGCACTTTCTTTGTCCTGTTTTATCGCTTCCGCATTCCACCGAACTGCAATCGTTCGCCCGCAACGCCTGCGACCCGGTCGACGGATTCGATTACCCTTTCAGTGGACACTAAATTTCGTTTCTCTATTTCCTCCGCGATAGGGTGCACGAAGACCCCGATTTCATCGAACGGAACAAGGCCGACCTCTGCGCCTCGCTCCAGAGCACGATCATCGACATCCTGCTGGGCAAGCTCGTCAAGGCGGCCAAACAGTACGACATCCGCGAAATCGCCATCGCCGGCGGCGTATCGGCCAACTCCGGGCTGCGCACGGCCATCGAACGGGAGGGCGCCAAACGAAAGTGGCACACCTACCTGCCGGAATTCAAGTTCACGACGGACAACGCCGCGATGATCGCCATCACCGGCTACTTCAAGTACCAGCGCGGCGAATTTGCCGACATGTCGGTCGCCCCGGTGGCCCGCATCAGTGCGATGTAAGACGGGCTTCGGTCCGACGGCTCCTCTTTCGGGCGGATGCGGGACTTCGCATCCCGGTTCTGTATTTCTTCGTCCGCTTTTTCCGACGCCGGCGCAGGGCCGTTCCGTCCGACGCAAGTCGGTCGGGTTCGCGGAGCGACGTCCGATTCGACGGAGGGCTGCCGCAACGCACTTGCATGGCGACTGTGCCCGGCAAGCGGGTGCCTGCGGCGTCCGTTCCTCCGGTAAAAGGCGGGCCCGGAACGGTCGGGAGCCGGTCTTTCGGATGACAGTTAGACCGTTCCTCGAAGCGATGCCGCCTCCGACGGTCGGCAATTGGCGGGATTCCGCCTCCGAAAATACGTTCGGGACCGTCCGGAAACAAACGAAAGCGGGGGGCGAGCCTATCCTCCGTGTCGCGTACTCGTCGTGTCGAGCCGAAGCGGCAAGGGTGCGTCGTAACCCGTCTCCCGGTCGCGACCGAAAGCGGGGCGGATTCTCCTTGTTTTTGGATAAAACCGTTGTGCCCTGCGATGTGCCGATGTTTCGGGTTGCCGTTTCGAATCCGGTCGGAGGTTTTCGCATTACGGGTCGTGTGTCGGGAAGGAACCCGATCCTCGCGGGGATTTGCGTATGTCATCCGGAACGCATGGCGGCACGAGTTTCCGTCGATACATTATAGAAATA
>CATLAS010000020.1 GCA_949878535.1 uncultured Eubacteriales bacterium
GGATTGTTTTGTAAACGATTGATTTGTAAATCCTGCAAAATGATAGTAGGGACAATCCCTCCGACTCACCTGCGGTGAGCCACCTCCCTTTGCTGGGGGGGAGGCTAAAAAGGAAAAAGGTTTTTGCTGCACCGCAGCTCTTTGCCGGGGGAGTCTTATACAAAATTTTATGCCTGCTGTTTTTGTATTTTTTACTGTTTAGAATCTGTGTCAGTAGGCGCAATGCTGGAATCGTACAATTCTGTTTCATAGTCTTTCATTATAACGCCGTAATCGGATGCAAGTTTGTTCCATCCGTCTGCATTAAAGCCTTCCGGCAGGGGCAGGTACAGATAACTGTAGTTGGAATAGTATCTGTCATAACCGGGATCGTGGTAATAATATATGCCTATATAGGAATCTGAAGTCGGCAGCGTATCTGCATCTGTTGCATCCAACTGCTCACCCAACTCCCGTGTCAGTTTTAGTACATGTTCCCTTAGGCTTCCTTCACTTAACAGTGCGGCATCTGACACAAAAACGGTGTTGTCCATTTGCTTGCCTTCTTTATCTTTATAATGATAGTCAATTTGCAGATTCGTGTACTGACTGTTTCGGTCAAAGGTTCCTTTCAAAAGTTGGATCAATTCTTCTGCAGCGTCCAAATTGCTTTCGTAGTGCATTTGCATCAGAAGATCAAAGGTTTTTGGGGTGAGACTGCGGATAATGGGAATATTCGCCCTCGTCAGATATTTGTTTTGCACAGTGTAAGATAGGGTTGCTCCAACCCAGTCATTTGCTTCGGGATCAAAATTCAGCGCTTTGTACCATGCTTCAAAGCCGGCTTCGTTGATTTCATCTTGCAGGCAGGCAAAAATTTGATCCATATCCCAGTTATCGCCTGTCGTATCTGCGAAGACAGATCCGCCGTATAACATTATATTTTCGGTTTCCTCCAAAACTGGGGGTAGGGTCATGTATGCTTCTCTGTATTCCGGTAGATCTGCCAGACGCTGTATGATTTTTTCTATAGCTTCATATTTGAAAATAACGCGGCGGTACCGGGTGACAGCTCCGGTTCGGATTGCTACAATTTTTTCTACATATGCAGGGGTGTTTTGCGTTTGATTTATGGTGTAGCTGTTCGAATAATAGGTGCGATTAAAAATTCCATGGTCGAATTTATTCATGTTTTCGTCCAGAGAACTGGCGACAGCAGCAATAATTTCCGGATCCTTAATAGAAATTTTCTGAGCGGTTTTTTCGGCATAGCTGCAGTTTTCGTTCCAATAGGAAACGTTCGTGTACCAGACCTGCGGAGCTTCCGCATCTACAAACCGCACGCTTGTAATATCCTGCGCATCTGGACGGAAAGAGGTGGCGGCGGAGGTGATTCCGTTTACCATGCCTGCAAGTCCAAGATTCAGTAGTATAACAATACCCAGTGTAGGAATAATGCGAATGAGATTTTTCCATTTGAGGGTGGTAAGCAGTTCATATATAAAGAATGCAAGCACGGCAAGGATATACAGCAGAATGGCAATGGAGCTTTCTCCGTCGTTCAGAAGCAGGCAGGTTGCGATGAAGGAGAATACCAGGGTTACTGCAATGCGGATGCCTGCCTGAATGCTTCTATGAGGCGCACTCTTGGACGCAATTTCACTTTTTCTCCGGATAAAGAGGATTGCTGCCAGCACACCCATTACAAGTGCAATCAGCAGGGAATATACGTCGCACCATACGTTGTCCTGCAAAGAAGGACTTCTGTAGCCGATCGTTAATATGGTTCTTCCTATATAATCTACCAGAACATTGAATCTTGTTGAGAGAATTGTCAGAAAATGATCTTCCACTACAAAAGGCAGTTTGTTGGCAATTGTAGAAGTAATTAAATAGATAACCAGTCTGGGCAGGAAAAGCACCAAGCCTGTTGCCGTGATATTGGAGAAAAGCGTTCCTGTAAAGCTGCATCCCAGCAAAACGCCGGATACAACCATTAAAATCATAACGATAAGACTGAGCAGCACGTCCGCCCAACCTACAAAGGAGAGGGCATACACTTGTGAGAGAAGAGTGTGCATCAACAAAGATACGCTGCCGCCTACAATCAATATGCCGAATATCCAGGAGAGAATTGCCGCGGTGAAGCTGAGGAAAATACACAGTCTTGTATAGGGGAGCGCGTGATAAAAATCGGAGTACTTGCGTTTGTTGAAGCCGGAAAAAACAATCAGCGTCATAACCGGCGCAACAAATACAGGCAGTCCCATCAGGGGACCAAGCAGTGTTTCAAAATCTACCGCTGTCGGATAAATTTCGCGTACTGTATTTATATTATATTGTAAATAATCTGCATATTCAAAAAGGGGTCCTGCAATAAACGCTACAAGATACAGGCTCAGTGCAATAAAGCCGAAAACCCGCAGTTGGCGTATACCTTCTATATAAATACCCCCGGAAAATACTTTCTTTTTCATTGTTCCACACATGCCCTTTCCATGTATTTTACTATACCATGATGCAAAAATGTTTGCTCGCAAGGACATTTTTGCGAAGTCGTCAATTTCGCAGCCGTGCGGCGCCGCCGCGTGAAACTTGCGGGAGCAAGTTTTTCTGCGATCGTTATATTGTGTCGGGATTGTTATTCTAAATTGAAGGTGTATCCAAGCGCTTCCATTTCATATGTGAAAACTTCTTCCAGCGTAAGGGGAAGTACCTCCAGCAATGCAGGATTCATAGGACGCAGAATGTCCAGCGTTTCCTCTTGTGTGCCCCGCACGATCAAATTGGCAACAGAACCGTGCTTGGTGAAATGGACCAGATCCAATGCACTGAATTTGGATTTATCATATTCCTCTCGGAAGGCAATTTGTATTTTGAATTGTGATGTTTTCAAATTTTGTATATCGCTTTCCAGTACCAGCCCGCCCCGGTGCAGCAGCGCAAGCTGATCGCAGGTGTCCTCCAATTCCCGCAGAGAATGGGAGGTGAGGATTGCGGTGGCTCCCCGGTCTATTACGTCCTGGCAGATCAGTTTTTTTACGTAATTCCGTACGACCGGGTCCATGCCGTCAAAGGTTTCATCAAAGAAAATATATTTTGGAGCCGCAGCCAGCGCCAAAACGGTGATTGCCTGGCGGCGCATTCCTTTGGAAAAGGTGTTGAGACTCTTTTTCGGATCCAGTCCCAGTTCCTTTGTCAGTTCATTGTAGCGACCCTTGTTAAAGTTCGGATACATGGACTGGTATAGGGCAGCCATACGGTTCATGCTGGCGCCGTTTATGTAATACAGCTCATCGGGAATAAACATGATCTGCCCCTTCGCTGCAGCGTTTTCATATATCGGTTCTCCGTCCAGCAGTGCGGTGCCGCCGTCTGCTTTATACACACCGGAGAGAATGCGCAGGAACGTGGATTTTCCCGCACCGTTGGAGCCTACCATACCGTATATACAGCCGTCTTGAATGGTACAGGATATATCCTGCAGAGCGGTGTAGGTTCCGAATTTCTTTGTAAGCTTTTCAGTTTTTATCATATGAATTCCTTGCCTTTCCCGATCGTTTGTAAAAGCGGTATGTTATTGTTATATTGGCTGCTTTCCTGCGGTTCCCCTGTCTACAGCATCGTCCAGTTCTTTTTTGGAAACGCCTGCCGCCCACAATTCCGCAACAAGCTCTTCCAACAGAGCAAGCTTGTTCCTGCTGATTTGGCGCAGAATATCCAGCGCAGATTCTGTGATGAAGCATCCTCTTCCGGGGACGGTGGAAATGATTCCGCGAACGTCCAGTTCGCCATACGCTTTTTGAATGGTATTGGGATTTACGGAAAGTTCCATAGAAAGGCTTCGGACGGAAGGAAGCTGTGACCCCGCGCCCAAAATCCCTCCCAGAATAAATTTTTCGACCTGGGAGATGATCTGTTCATAAACAGGTGTTCTTGACATAGCGTCTATTTGGAACATAGATAGACCATTCCTTTCTGAAACAACTGCGCCGCATGCGCAGCTGCAGGATTTGAACGCATCGGCGCATCCGAGCATTCAAACCAATTTCGCCATACTGTTCTACTTGTAATAGTACAGATATTTTACATGAAAGTTTTCGCTGTGTCAATAGATTTACTTAAAATATTTTTCAGGAGGTTTTTCAGAGTTTAATCTCAATTATGCCGTGGGTTTCTTCATAATTTCGTACGCAGATGATACACAGATATTCCAGCAGATTGCTGATACTTCTGTTTTCCGCTTTCGCAATGATTTTTATTTTCGAAAGCACTTCGTCATCCAAATGAAAAGTAAACGGCGTTTTACGTGTAGGCATGAGTATTATCTCCTAAATATGTTATAATTTCTTTAATAGGTTATAACATATTCATTCAAATGTATATAGTAACGGTTATGTAACTGTTTAATAATTTTTAAATTTTTTTGATTTTTTTGTTTTTTATTCTGCTGACGGAATTATACCATATCTTTTATGTGTTAACATTAAGAAAAATGTATGGTAGGAGAAAGAAATGGCAAATTTTAAAATACCAAATACGCCGCCAACAACCTGCAAGACAATTCGTTTTCCGATTTCATTGGTGGAAGAGATTGAAAAAGCGATTCGCGGAAAAGAGTGTACATTTACAGCTTTTGTAATAGCAGCGGCATGGGCGGCTTTGGAGGAAATAGAAGAGTAATGTATAAGTTTGTAGGAACTTCATCAGGCTCCCTTGTGCAAAGGGAGATGTCGCGAAGCGAAGCGATAGCGACTGAGGGATTGTTCTCCTATCATTTTAAATTATCTGCAAATCGGTAGTACATGCAGACAATCCCTCCGACTCGCTTACAGCGAGCCACCTCCCTTTGCACAAGGGAGGCTAAGGTTTGGCGGAACTTTGGAGGAGGTGTAAATGGGAGGATTGGGGGAATCTGTGAAGAGTGTATACAAATAGAATTTGAAGAAAATGAGTTGATAAAGAAAAGAGTGGCATTGTTAGAGCAATTAGACAAGCAATATGAGCAGATAGAGAAAAGACTGTCCGGAGAAAGGGAAGTGTAAACGAAGGAGAGACAATCCCTCACCCGCTGCGCGGGAGCTCCCTTTGCACAAGGGAGCCAAATGAAGTGGGGCTGGATTGAGGATTTTCTGTTAAGGGGGAAAATGGTATGTTTAGATTAAATGATGTGATGAAGAGTGCAAACGTGGCGAGAACAATTCGATTTACAGAAAGTTTGTTTGAGCAATTAGATCGACTTGCTTATAAAAATGATGTTTCCTTTAATTCTTTGGTTTTGCAATGCTGCAAATATGCTTTGGAACATTATGAGGAAGATGCTCAATAAATTTGCACGAACGAAAAGCCTCCCTTGTGCAAAGGGAGGTGGGTTTTGCGCAGCAAAACTCGGAGGGATTGTTTAAGATATGCTGTCAATTTGTAAATCCTGCAAAATGATAGCAGGTACAATCCCTCACCCGCTACGCGGGAGCTCCCTTTACACAAGGGAGCCTTTTTGCTTGGTGGAGATTTTTAATTGAATTTATAAATCTTATGCACAAGGCGGTACATTCCGACGGTGGTTTTTCTACCGAGCTTTCCGGGAAGGTTCATAAATGCGGACAGGGAACTGTATTTTAGTTTCCGGTATGTGTGAATGTCCTGATCCCGCAGGAATTTCCAAAGCTCTCGCTGCTTTTCCAGATTTTCCTGGGTATTGCCGATCAGCAGAAACACGCAGCAAATATTGATCATCATGGCAAGTTCATGAAGCATATACCGATACAGGCGACGGTTGCTTAATTTGATCTGGTTCAGGTCGTGGCACTGAATCATCAGCTTGGCAACCTTAATCTGCTGGTCAATCCGTTTAATCATATTTTTTTCGCTGACAGACTGCTCATCGCTGCCGACATAATACAAATACAAGTCCAGATCCATATAGTAAATCTGTTTTACATAGGGGAACGGCTCGTACATATACAGGTTGTCTACATAAAATGTATGCTTAGGCAATTCGATGCCATGCTCCCGCAGCAGTGCTGTACGATACACAACTGAATGCATCATAAGATACTGAGACGGACCAAACGGGCGGGTTTCCTCCCATGTGCACAGCCGTTCCTGGGGGAAGATGTGCTTATAGCTCATGGTGCGCCGGTCGCCGGTGTCGATGCGCACGTATACGTAGTTGCACACGTACATGTCTGCATCCTGTCCGTTTTGCACAGTTTCACGCAGACGGGTGAGAAATTTTGCAAGGGCGTCCGGATCCAGCCTGTCATCGGAATCGACCACCTTATAATACATTCCACGGGCGCCTCTCATACCTTGGTTGACGCCTTCGCCATGGCCGCCGTTTTCCTGATGCACCGCCCGGATGATATCGGGATATTTACGGGCATACTCGTCGGCAACCTCGCCGGTGTTATCGGAGGAGCCATCGTTTACAATAATAATTTCAATATCGTCGCCAGCGCCCAGCAGGGAATCAATACAGTGATGCATAAAAGCGCCGGAATTATAACACGGAATTGCAAATGTGATAAGTTTATCCATGAAAGCTTCCTTTCTTCAGGCTGACGGAGATCCTTCCGGCAGCACAAGACATTACTTCTATTATATATGCAAAGGTTTTATAATGCAAGATTTTTTTGCCGATTGTTCTTGCGCTGTTTACACATTTCCTGTAAAATAAGGAAATAGGATGAAATAAACGGGAAAAGAGGATTTTTGCATATGTCTAAAACCACATGGAAGGGTGGGACGTTGCTGGGGCCGCTTCCGCCGACGCTGGTGACCTGCGGCACAATGGAAGAAGCGAACATTATAACGATTGCGTGGACGGGTATATGCAACACAATTCCTCCGAAAACATATATATCGGTACGTCCCCAGAGGCATTCCTATGAGATCATCAAAAACAGCGGGGAATTTGTGATTCATCTTACGCCTGCATCATTGATCCGTGCGGCGGACTGGTGCGGAATTCATACCGGGCGTAAGGTGGATAAGTTTGCCCGGTGGGGGCTGAATAAGGAGCCAGCATCGGAGGTGGCGGTGCCGCTGATTGCCCAGTGTCCGCTGGCGCTGGAATGCAGGGTGGATCAGATTATACCGCTGGGCAGTCACGATATGTTTCTGGCAGATATTGTTGCGGTGGATGTGGAGGAATCTCTCATAGACGCATCCGGCAAGCTGCATTTGGAGCGTGCGGAGCTTGCTGCATTTGCCCACGGCGCGTACTATACTTTGGGAAAGCGTGTGGAATCCTTTGGATTTTCTGTACGAAAGAAGCATAAAAAGGGGCAAAACAAAGGAAACAGAAAAGGACGGAAAAATTGACAAATATTTCTGTGTTTGATATACTATACTGATAAAGCTGGCTGTATTTTTCACAGAACAGTGGATTGCCGCTACTATGCAGCGGAAGGGAGATGGCTATATGACATATCCAAAAAGCGAACAAACGGATGAAGAAGTGCAGAAGTCGGCGGAAAGGTGCCGGCAGCATGTGCGGGATACGTTTGGTTCCTGCTTGTTCCGGTGCATATGTATACTGATGACAGCTACTGCATTTTTATATTTGTGCAGCGGCAGATTCGGATTGTTTTGGATTTTATTTTCCGTTGCAGGATGGATAACCTGCGGCAGGCAGGTATCTCCGAAGCGGCGGGCGACAGGCATACGGTTTTACTGTGTGGCATTGAAAATTTTGCGCATTGTAATGTTGATTTTATCCGGTATGTTTGGCGCACTTTCTATAGCCGTTTTAATCGTAGGGATGTTTACCGGAGACACTTGGCTGTGTTATTTGGCAGGAGTCAGTACGGAATATGGCGCGGGGATGATTCCGGTGGCGGCGCTTGGGCGGATGCTGAACGTTGTGCTGCCCCTTGGCGGGATGCTGGCTGTGGGTGTTGCCGCATTTGTACTGGCGGCAGTTGCAGCTGTCGTGTTTCTGTTGGCAAAGCTGGTGCAGCCTGTGCATGGATATATGGAAGGAATGCTGCGCGCGGCGATCGATGGGAAAGCGCAGCAGATGCAGGAATTTCGTACTGATGTAAGTTTAACGATTATGGGTGCAGTGCAGGGGATTTATGCGCTGACGTATATTAGTCAGAATATAATCGGGCTGTTTGCATCTTTGTGCGCATCGGCAGTGTTATTTATGTTTGCATGGCTGGTGCGGAAATAGGGAATCGTAGAAATAAGAAGGCTCCCTGGCTGGAATGCCATATCAAAAAGGCTCCCTTGTGCGGATTCACTGCGTGGCTCCATAGGGGGAGGCGGTGCGGAGTATAAATATAAAAGGCTCCCCCAGCAAAGGGAGATGGCGCGGAATATTAAAAAAGTAAAGGTTTCCCCAGCAAAGGGAGGTAGCGCGGAATATCCAAAAAGTAAAGGTTTCCCCAGCAAAGGGAGATAGCGCGGAATATCCAAAAAGTAAAGGTTTCCCCAGCAAAAGGAGGTAGCGCGAAGCACAAATAAAAAAGGCCCCCTTGTGTAAAGGGGGCTCCCGCGTAAGCGGGTGGGGGATTGTCTATATGGATCATTTTAGATAATCTGCAAATCGGTAGTATAAGCTTAACAATCCCCCAGTCAGCATCGCTACGCTTAGCTGACAGCCCCCTTTGCACAAGGGGGCCTTTT
>CATLAS010000021.1 GCA_949878535.1 uncultured Eubacteriales bacterium
GTAACGGGTGAGGGATTGTCTAAGCAACACTGCCGATTTAAAGATTCTGCAAAATGATAGTATAACAATCCCCCCGTCACGGCAGAGCCGTGCCACCCCCCTTTGCACAAGGGGGGCTTTTTGTTTGGTGGAGATTTGCTGGGGGGAGCCTTTTCATTCCTGCTATATTTATATGGGCAACTTACTTATTACGTAAGTTTTGTTTTGTCCGTATTATTTCTTTTCAAATACGTTTCGTATCGCTATGTTTACCAATTTCCGTATACTCACTCCATATTTAGCGTTTAAACTCTCCAATCCTTCAACATTGCTTTCCCATATTAAAATGGTGTGTGGCGCTGTCCTTTCACCTTCACTTTTTTCATATAAAACAATATTTTCTGATGAAACAAGTTCTTCAATACATACATTGAATATATCAGGAATTGTTGCATCATATATCTCTGAAACTTCTTCCATTTTCTTATATAAATCATCTATTATATCATAGTTTCTGCGAAACCGCATTTGCCTTTTACGAAATCTTTCATCAAAAAACTGCATTACAATATCTCCTTTTATGTGTTTACAATTCCATATTATAGATATTTAAAACAATTATTAAGATGAATTACATACATATATAAATATATTTAATTATTGACAAATACAAATTTATTTTGTAAAATAGACTAAATATCGTTTATTTTATTTCCTGCTCCAAATGATTAAATTCATCTGTATCAAAAAACTCCGCTAACGTGATATCCAATCCATCACAGATTTTCTTGATTGTCCTTACTGTTGGATTTAATGTTTCATTATTTAATATACTTTTAATAGTAGACTGCGATATACCACACATATAGCTCAATCCATTTGGTGTGATATCTCTTTCTCTGCATAAATCATAAATGCGATTTTTTATTGCCTGTTTTACGTCCATATTTATCTCCTATTGTTAGTGTTATTCCACTAAATGATAGGATTTATTATTTGTAAATGTTAGTGGTATAGCACTAACATCAAATATTTTCCCATTTTGGAGGTATCATAAAATGTACTGCAAAAATCTTCGTTGCATTTACAACACAAATTCCACCTGCAAGACTGATGAAATCCACTTGGATCAATACGGAAAATGTGCAGATTGTGTTTATCCGGAGCAAGATCGACAAAACACGACAGAAAGCACCACGCACAAACCGATTTATGCTATGCCGCGTCCAAGACTTAGCCCGCCTTTTTCATATCCGCCTAATAAAGAAGAAGATCCAGAACTGCAAAGAATTTTGAAAAAGTATAAAAAGGTAAAAAAATAAAACCCCTTCCTAATATAGGAAGGGGTGGAACGACAAGCATAATATAAAAAGGCTCCTCCCACCAAAAGAAGGAGAAACAGCAAATTTTCGTCCCCCTAAGCCTCCTTTGTGCAAAAGGAGGTGGCTTGCCAAAGGCGAGTCGGAGGAATTGTTTTGTTATACTGCTGATTTGTAGATTACTTAAAATGACAGTATAACAATCCCTCAGTCACAGCAAAGCTGCGACAGCTCCCTTTACACAAGGGAGCCTATCACGTTTGTGCTATGTGTGAGCTTCCTTTGGCTGGAGGGAGCCATATATGTTTTTGCTTCTCCACAAAGTTTTCCCCAATACCTGTGGAAAACTGGTGGGAAAGCATGTTCCGTTGACAAACTGTACATTGTAATGTAAAATAAATCTATCATCTAAGGAGAATCAACCGTGGAAATTTCAAAGAATCACAGCGTATGTTTTACCGGGCACCGCCAAGTATTAGGGAAGCACACTCACATACTGCCTGCCCGGCTGGAAAAAACAATAACAAATCTGATCCGATTAGGCTACAAAAATTTTATTGCCGGTGGTGCAGTGGGATTTGACATGATTGCAGCGGAAACTGTTCTTTTGGCGCGGGAATATAACCCGAGTATTACACTTTTTCTGGCACTTCCCTGCCGAAATCAGACTGCGCGCTGGAAAAATCCTTCCGATATAGAACGCTATAATCATCTGCTTGCACAGGCAAACGATATCCACTATATTCAGGATGCATATTCCAGCACATGCATGCACAAGCGTAACCGCTGGATGGTAGATCACAGTGCAGTTTGCGTGGCGTATTTGAATAATACGGCGCGGGGCGGCACTGTGTATACGGTAAATTATGCAAATGAGCAAGATTTGCCTGTCGTCAATCTTGCAAACAGCAATTATCTGGAAGCGTTTGGGGAGTAGTACAGACCAAAAAGCAGCATAAATAAAAAGGCTCTCTGTGCAACGTTAAATTTTGAATTAGGCTCCCCCCAGTAAAGGGAACTGTCACATAGCACAAACTTTGTAAGCCTCCCTTGTGCAAAGGGAGGTGACGGCAAAGCCGGCGGAGGGATTGTCTATATAAAACTGCCGATTTGAAAATCATTTAAAATGATAGTGGAGACAATCCCCCACCCGCTACGCGGGAGCCCCCTTTGCACAAGGGGGCCTTCTAATATGTTTGCTGTGACGCTCCTTTTATTTGGGGTAGAGCGGGATTCCCCAGGGATCGTAAAACGAACCCTTGTACAAGGGGGCCTTATTAAATTTAAGTTTTTTTCACAAGAGGGCCTTTTTCATAGATTTTGCTTACGAAAGATCCTCATTTTTGCTACAGCTTAAAAAATAAAAAGAGCGTGCTTCAAAGCACGCTCTTTTCTCATCAATATGTAGGACTATCCAGCCTCCATGCACCTTTCTCATAGATCATTTGCACTTCAACTACAGCATCCTCTTTTCCGTCTACATAGGACTGCACTTTCACTACTGCGCTATTTCCTTTTTTTCTTACAACCTGCACATCCGCATCGTATGTTCGGGTATCTATGACAGTGAAATCCTTACGCACCGCAAGGGTGCCGCCTTCCGTTTCCATATACCGGGCATAAGTCGCAGTTGAACCCTCATCGGAAATACCGGTAAACGCCATTTCATAAAGATATACGCAGTACGACGCAGAATAAACTTTTTCTGTTGCTTCTTTAATCCTATCAACAGAATCATATCCGGTGCTTTTATCTACCGGAAGATATTGCAAGTGAGTTGCGCTTGTTTTAATTTCCTTTGCAAATGCCGCCGCAGCTTCGCTGTCCGCCTCCACTGCTGCAAGTCCTTTTCCAAAATAGATTTCATTGACGGGAATACTTTCTGCTATCAGATTTGCCGCAGCTTCCATAATCTCATCATCGGTAAAGGAAGACCCGCCGCAGCCAGCAAGAAAAAGGACCATACAGGCTGCAAACAGAGATATAAACTTTCTTTTCATGCTAAAGAATACCTTTCACATGTATGCAAACTTATGCTTCACTTTCTTCGGCAGGGACTTCTGTTTCCGGTTTTTCCGGGGATTCAGATACAACTTCATCGGTTTCTTCTGTTTCCTCATCCTCTTCTATTTTCTCTGCCACAGCAAAGCTTACAATAGAAGCATCGTCTGCAAGACGCATCACCCGCACACCGGTTGCACTGCTGCCTTTCAACAGAGACACTTCTGATGCGGCAATCCGAATCAATGTGCCGGTATCAGTAATAAGCATCAAATCTTCATCCTCTGTTGCTACCGCTACGCCGCACAGCTTACCGGTTTTTTCGGAAATGCTTTGACAGCGCACACCCATATTGGGTCGGTTTTTCCGGCGGAAGTTGGAGAAGGGCACCCGTTTGCCAATTCCCTTTTCCGTGATGGTGACCATATAATGCGTTTCCTGCCACTCGGGATCATTTTCCACAATGACAGCACCCACGACCCGGTCACCTTCCCGCAGTCGGATACCGGTAACACCACGGGAGGTTCTGCCAACTACCCGGACATCACTTTCCGCAAAACGTGAGCCTTGTCCGTCGGCGGTGGCGATCAGAATATCCGCATCACCCATGGTTCTGTCTACAAAGATGAGATTATCTCCCTCGTCCAGATTGATTGCAATTTTTCCACCCTTGCGCTGATATTCAAATTCGCTGAGGGCTGTCCGTTTGATAACGCCTGCCTGAGTCACCATAACCAGATATTCATCACTGGCAAATCCTGCAATGGAAATAATGGCGGTAACGCTTTCGCCTTCCTCCAAATCCAGCAGATTTATAATATTGGTTCCCTTTGCCGTGCGCGATGCTTCCGGAATCTGATATGCTTTTTTTGCAAACACTTTACCGCGGCTGGTAAACAGCAGCAGGTAAGAATGACTGTCTGCAACGATAACCCTTTCCGTATAGTCCTCTTCCTTCATAGTGAGTCCGGCTTTACCCATACCGCCGCGCCGCTGTGCTGCGTATACGTCTGCGGGCTGCCGTTTCACGTATCCGGTTTTGGTCATAGTTATGATACACTTGTGCTTTTCGATGAGATCTTCAAGCTGGATTTCATCGTGGGATTCAACCAATTCTGTCTTTCTTCCGTCTGCAAATTTCCGGCGGATTTCAGACAGCTCATCCTTAATAATTCCCTTCACTTTTTCAGGATCTGCCAGAATTCCACGCAGCTCTGCTACAGCCGCAGACAATTCTGCCAGTTTTTCTTCAATTTTCTGCCGTTCTAAGCCCGAAAGGCGACCCAGAGGCATAGATACTATAGCTTGTGCTTGCTCGTCAGAAAGGCCCGCATTTTCGCTTCCTGCGAACTCAAGGAGTCCTTCCCTTGTGGAAATATCCGCGTTCTGACTTCCGTCCCCAACAAAACGAGCTTTCAAATTCTCTTTTGCGGTAGGTGTGTCCGGGCTGCTGCGGATAATAGAAATTACCTCATCAATATTGTCTATGGCAATTTTATATCCTTCATACAGGTGGGCTTCCCGCAGGGCTTTATTCAGTTCAAACTGAGTGCGGCGGGTGATAACGCTTTTCTGATGGTCAATATACGCTTCCAGAATCTGCTTGAGATTGAGCACCTTTGGCTCGCCGTTCAGCAGCGCCAGCATATTGATGGCACAGGTATCCTGCAGCTGGGTATATTTATACAGCTGATTCAGAATAATCTGACAGCTTGCATCCCGCCGGCATTCGATCACAATCCGCATGCCGTGGCGTCCGGATTCGTCCCGGATTCCGGTGATGCCTTCTACTCGTTTATCCCGCACCAGATTTGCAATAGATTCCACCAGCATGGATTTATTTACCTGATAGGGAATTTCTGTTACAATAATCCTGTGCTTCTCTTCTTCAATATTTGCTCGGGCACGCACCATAACTCGTCCCCGTCCGGTGGTATATGCTTCATATATACCCGCATTGCCATAGATGGTAGCAGCTGTCGGAAAGTCCGGACCCTTTATGTACTGCATCAGAGCAGGAATTTCCGCATCGGGATTGTCCAAAAGAAACAGAGTTCCATCGATAACCTCGCCCATATTATGCGGCGGAATATTGGTTGCCATTCCTACTGCAATACCTACGGATCCGTTGACCAACAAATTGGGGAACCGGGCAGGCAACACGGTTGGCTCTTTACGCCGGTTATCAAAGTTTGGCATAAAATCTACAACATCTTTTTCGATGTCCTGCATCAGCTCGCTGGCAAGCTTGGACATACGGGCTTCCGTATAACGGTATGCAGCCGCGCCGTCTCCGTCAATGGAACCGAAGTTTCCGTGTCCCTGAATCAGCGGATACCGGAGAGAAAAGTCCTGTGCCATACGGACCATAGTACCGTACACGGCACTGTCACCGTGAGGATGATACCGACCCAGCACATTACCGACTGTCGTTGCAGATTTGCGGAATGGTTTGTCATGTGTCAGATTGTCCTCGTACATAGCGTACATTATACGCCGTTGTCCGGGTTTCATTCCGTCCCGCACGTCCGGCAGGGCACGGCTGATGATTACGGACATAGAATATTCCAGAAAAGACTGACGCACCCGCTTTTCCATGGCAATGGGTTTAATTTTCTGCTCCGGAAATTCAATATTATTATTTTCGTCGCGCACGTTTCTACCCCTTTTACTATAAGCGAATCCAGATTCGCTCAAATATCAATATTTTCCGCATATTTTGCGTTTTTCTCTATAAATTCCCGCCGGGGTTCGACCTTATCCCCCATAAGCAGTGAAAATGCTTCATCGCACGCCATGGCGTCATGGATATCCACCCGCAGAATTGTTCTCGTTTCCGGGTCCATCGTGGTCTCCCAAAGCTGATGCGCATCCATTTCTCCAAGACCTTTATATCGTTCTGCTTCTGCATTTCCGCCAAATTCTGCTATAATTTGATCCCGCTCCTCATCAGAGAATGCGTACCGCTCCTGTCCACGTCCCTTATATACTTTATAAAGGGGCGGCTGTGCAAGATATACATGTCCGTTTTCAATAAGGGGACGCATATGACGGAAGAAGAAAGTCAACAGCAGCACTTGAATATGGGAGCCGTCCACGTCTGCATCCGCCATAATGATGATTTTACCATACCGCAGCTTGTTGATATCAAAATCTTCTCCGATACCACAGCCCAGCGCCTGAATAATGGGAATCAGAGACGGATTGGAATAAATTTTATCCAGTCGGGATTTTTCCACGTTCAACACCTTACCGCGCAGGGGCAGGATTGCCTGGAATCGGCTGTCCCGTCCGCTTTTGGCACTTCCTCCTGCGGAATCTCCCTCTACCAGATATACTTCGGTAAATTCTACCCGGCGATCCTGACAGTCTGCCAATTTACCGGGGAGCGTGGTACCCTCCAGAACATTTTTCCGCCGGGTCAGCTCACGCGCCTTCCGAGCTGCCTCCCTTGCACGGTTGGCAGCCATACATTTTTCTACAATTAGCTTACCTGCTGCGGGATTTTCTTCAAAATATTCCGTCAGCTTCTGGGTGACGATACTATCCACAATCCCCCGCAGCTCTGAATTTCCCAGCTTGGATTTTGTCTGGCTTTCAAACTGGGCGTCCGGCAGTTTTACAGATACGACTGCACAAAGTCCTTCCCGCACGTCGTCGCCGGCGAGCTTTTTATCACTATCCTTCAGTGCGCCGCATTTTTTAGCGTACTCGTTAATTACCTTTGTAAGGCCTGATTTAAATCCGGCTTCATGGGTTCCTCCATCTACGGTAGCCATATTATTGGCAAAGGTTATAATCGTATCGTTAAAGCTGTCATTATACTGAAGTGCTACCTCTGCGGTTACGTCGTCCTTTTTCGCCTTCATGTAAACCACATCTTTATGTAACAATTCTGCATGCTTGTTCGCATTCAGATATTCTACAAAGGAGCAGATACCGCCCTCATATTGAAGCACTGCGCATTTTGGATTTCCTTCTTCATCCTCTTGTCCAGGACGAAGATCTTTCAGGGTAATTTTGATGCCGGCGTTTAAAAACGCCTGCTCCCGCATTCTATTAAGAAGGATGTCATAATCGAAGGTGGTATCTTCAAATATGGTTCCGTCCGGTTTAAACCGGACGTACAGTCCGTGACGATCTCCACAATCGCCCTCGCACTGGATAGCGCGCACGGTTTTTCCCTTTTCAAACCGCATGGTATACCGTTTACCCTCATAACAGTTGTCCACTTCCATCCATTCAGACAGAGCGTTTACAACGGATGCGCCCACGCCATGCAAACCGCCGGAAATTTTATATCCGTCTCCGCCGAACTTACCGCCTGCATGGAGAACGGTAAATACCACTTCCAGTGTAGAAATTCCCATTTTTTGATGAATCTGACTGGGTACGCCGCGTCCGTCGTCCTGCACGGCAATAGATCCGTCCTCCATAATAGTGACTTCAATGTGGGTACAGTACCCTGCCATTGCTTCGTCTATGGAGTTGTCAGAAATCTCATACACCAGATGATGCAGTCCCTGGAGAGACGTAGTTCCGATATACATACCAGGCCGTTTTCGGACGGCTTCCAGTCCCTCCAGTACCTGTATCTGATCCGCATCATACGCCACATTCGTCTTGTTTTCCGGCATATTCTTATATCCCTCTTTCATTTGTTACAGCATGCGGTTTGCAATGCCTTATTTTTCATAATTTTCCTGCTGTCCGGCACGTCCGCACAAGCTGCGGGCAGACAGCTTACATAAAATGACCCGCTCATCCATACCGCGGGAACGCGCAGTGCGGGATTTTCCTGTAAGGAGAAAAGATTTCGGCAAATCGTCTCCTGCAAGGATCAGTTTTTTTTCTTTTTCTGCACATCGCAGAAAGTCTTTGGTTGTTTTTTGCGTATTCACGTTGTCTATATCAAAGATACCGATAATATCGGATTTTTTCACAGACACAGCTGCACCCAGGTATAAAAACATAAGTGTCCTTTCAAATAAGCTTTATACAGCTTTTATTAGAAAAGAGATTCAAAATAGGATAAACATATTTCGAGGCTCCTTCAGTAAAGGGTTTGTTTTTGAAGCCTCCATGTGAGGACCTGCTACGCAGTTCCGAGGGGGTGCTGATGTAAAAACCCACTCTTAAGCCCCCTTGTGCAAAGGGGATACTGATGTAAAAACTCACTCTTAAGCCCCCCTTGTGCAAAGGGGGGTGCCGATGTAAAAA
>CATLAS010000022.1 GCA_949878535.1 uncultured Eubacteriales bacterium
CCTGTCCTGTCTCCTTGCCGGAGAATTAGAAATCGACTGCGTCACAATGGACATTAATATGGCATGCTGTGGCTTCTTATATGCACTGAACACTGTAAAAGCTTACATCAATGCAGGCATGGCAAAAAAAGCGCTGATCGTTTCCGCAGAAGCCCTCTCTCGTCTTACAGACTGGACCGACCGTTCCACTTGCGTTTTATTCGGTGATGCTGCTGCTGCAGCAGTTCTGGAACAGGGAGAGAGCGACCCGATCTTTTCTATGCAGGTGACCGGCAAAAACGGCTGGGAGCATCTGCATGCACTGCGGAGCACAGACAACTGCCCTTTCAACGATTTTGAAGATGAAGGACATCTCCATATGAACGGACAGGATATCTACAAATTTGCAGTATCCTCCATCACAGCCAGAATCAACGAAGTGCTGGATAAATGCGCACTGACGATAGACAATATTGACAAGGTTTTGCTGCACCAGGCAAACCTGCGTATTATTAAGGGAGCCGTTACCCGTTTCGGTCATCCTGATAAATTTCCCCATAACATAGAAAATTACGGGAACACGTCCTCCGCCAGTGTGCCGCTTCTCCTTCATGAAGAAGCTAAAAATCTGCAGCGGGGTGACAAACTAATTCTTTGCGCCTTCGGAGCCGGACTGTCATCGGCAGCTTGTCTCCTGGAATGGTAAATACAAAACAAACATCGGAGGAACATCAAATGAAAGAGAAAATCGTAGACATTATTGCAGCTTACAAGGGCGTAGACGCTTCTGAAATTGCAACCGACAAATCTTTTGCCGATATCGGTCTGGATTCTCTGGACGTTGCCGAACTGGTTATGCAGATTGAAGATGCTTGCGAAGTGGAAATTGACATCACTCCCGAACTGAACTGCATTGACAAACTGGTAGAATATATCGAATCCAAATAAGGCAGCTTGCGGCAAAAACCGCTCACCGCAAAATTGAGCCGGTGAGCGGTTCGCTTTTTCCCGCATACTGCGGGATGCAAACAATAACATATCAGCCCCGATAGTAGGGGCAGTAAATAAACAGGATTGGTCTTAAAATGCTGAAAACAAAACTTTGTGAACTTCTTGAAATTGAATATCCCGTCATGCAGGGCGGTATGGCCTGGGTGGCTGACGCATATCTTGCAGCCGCAGTATCCAACGCAGGCGGGCTTGGCATCATCGCTGGTATGAACTCCAACGGCGAACAGCTCAGGGAGCAGATTCGCAAGGCGAAGGAGCTGACAAACAAACCCTTCGGCGTCAATGTGATGCTCATGAGTCCCTTTGTAGAAGAAACCGCCGCTGTCATCTGTGAGGAAAAAATTCCGGTAGTCACCACTGGAGCAGGTAATCCCACCCGGTTTATGGCAGCATGGAAAGAAGCCGGCTGTAAAGTGATCCCGGTTGTTCCCTCCGCAGCCCTTGCAAAAATGGTAGAGCGCAGAGGCGCGTCTGCCGTGATCGCAGAAGGCGGCGAATCCGGTGGACATATCGGAGAACTCCATACTATGGCCCTTGTTCCTCAGGTTTGCGAAGCAGTGAACATCCCTGTAATTGCCGCCGGTGGTATCGTTGACGGAAGAGGACTGGCAGCCGCGCTCATGCTCGGCGCATGCGGCGTGCAGATGGGCACACGTTTTATCGTGGCAGACGAATGCACTGCACATGATAACTTTAAAGAAAAGGTGCTTGCCGCCAAGGATATTGATACCCTTGTTACCGGCAAGCGGTTGGGACATCCCTGCCGCGCACTGAAAAATGATTTTTCCAGAAAATTTGCTGAAATGGAATATGATATGACCGTTTCCAATGAAGAATTGGAAAAATACGGCGCTGGTGCTCTGCGCAGGGCAGTTGTCGAGGGAGATCTGAAAACAGGATCTTTCCTGTGCGGCGAATGTGCCGGAATGGTGAAAGAAAAAATGTCCTGTCGGGATATTATTCAAGATGTAGTAACCGGAGCAGAGGCTCTGCTTGGAGGTGCATCTCAGTGGCTAAAATAGCATATATGTTTGCAGGTCAGGGAGCACAGTATCCTGGCATGGGCAGTGATTTATATGAAAGCAGCCCGGCTGCACGCGCCATATTTGATATGGGCGAACAAATCCGCCCCGGAACATTGGAACAGTGTTTCCGCGGCACCGCAGAAGCGTTGAACGAAACAGTTAACGCCCAGCCCTGCCTGTTTCTTACCGATTTGGCTGCTGCACTGGCGCTGGATGAAGCTACCGGTCGGCGCGCTGATGTATGCGCCGGTTTCTCCCTTGGAGAAATCGCCGCACTGGCATATGCGGGAATTCTCTCCTGCGAAGACGCATTCAAGCTGGTTGTCCGCAGAGGCGAATCCATGCATGCATGCAGTCAGAAAACGCCGGGCGGAATGGCGGCAGTCCTCCGTCTGGATGAAGGAACTGTCCGCTCCCTATGCGCAGAATTTGACGGGGTATATCCTGTAAACTTCAATTGCCCTGGACAAATCGCCTGCGCAGGCAAAGCAGAATCTATTGATCCCTTCTGCGACGCAGTGAAAAACGCCGGGGGAAGAGCTGTAAAAATTGCTGTCAGCGGTCCCTTCCACACGCCCTTTATGGCAGACTGTGCCACTGTGTTGGAAGAAACCCTGAACGGTTTTACCGTAAACGTACCAGAGATTCCTCTTTATGCAAACTGGACAGCACAGCCGTATCCGGCGGATAAAGCCGGCATTACAGAGCATATTGCCCGGCAATGTATGAACAGCGTGCAATGGGAAAAGACGATGCGAAATATGGATGCAGATATTTATATTGCTGTAGGAGCAGGAAAAACACTGGCAGGACTGTGCAAAAAAACGCTGACAGATGTACAAATTCATAATGTGGCAGATGCTGCCACTCTGAACACCGTAAAGGAGGCACTGCAAAATGGCTGATGTGAAAACCGCCCTTGTTACCGGCGCTTCCAGAGGCATCGGCAGAGCAATCGCCATCGCCCTTGCAAAGGAAGGCATGGATGTGGCTGTAATTGCCACAGCAGATTCTCCTGCTGTACAGGAAACAGTGCGCCTGATTGAAGAAACCGGAAGAAAAGCATACTTTGCAGCCTGCGATGTATCCGATTTCGCAGCCTGCGGCGCATGTGTTACCGCACTGCTGGAAGAAGCAGGAACCATTGACGTTCTCGTAAACAACGCCGGAATCACCCGGGATAAGCTCCTCTTACAAATGCGGGAAGAAGATTTTGACGATGTAATCGCTGTAAATTTAAAGGGCGCATTTAATATGACAAAAGCCCTGCTCCGCCATTTTCTGAAAAACAAAGCCGGAAATATCATCAATATTTCCTCCGTTGTAGGTCTGATGGGCAACGCAGGACAGGCAAACTACGCAGCGTCTAAAGCAGGTCTGATCGGATTTACAAAATCTGTTGCAAAGGAATATGCCGCAAAGGGCATCGTGTGCAATGCAATCTGCCCGGGATATATCGAAACGGATATGACTGGACAAATGCCCCAGGCTGCCCGGGAAAAACTTTGCGCTGCCGTTCCTATGCAGCGCCCCGGTCTGCCGGAAGAAGTTGCAGCTGCTGCCGCATTTTTAAGCCGCTCCACCTATATTACCGGCGAAACGCTCCGGATTGACGGCGGCATGTGCATGTGAAATTGCCGGTCAGCATGAAACAAGGATGCATAGATACTCTCATAACCGAGAACACTGCAAAATCAAAGAAAGATATGGTCACAGTATGAACAGAGTTGTTATAACAGGCATGGGAACTGTCAACCCCATCGGAAACAATATAGAAACCTTTTCCGAAAACCTTTTTGCCGGCGTTTGCGGCATTGGTCCCATTACAAAATTTGACACAACAGGCTTCAAAGTTACATTGGCAGCAGAGGTGAAAGATTTTGATCCCCTTCAGTACTACGATTCTCTGCCGGAAGCAAGACGTGCAGACCTGTTTACGCAGTATGCAACTGCCGCTGCAATTGAAGCAGTTCGCGACAGCGATATACAGGGGAACGTACAGCCGCAGCGATTCGGCGTGTATGTGGGAAGCGGCATCGGCGGTATGAATACCTTTACCGCAGAAACGCTGAAGTTAGATAAAAGAGGTCCCTCCCGGGTTTCGCCTCTGTTTATCCCCATGATGATTTCCAATATGGCGGCAGGCGCTATCTCCATGCGTTTCGGCGCAAAAGGTCCTTCCCTGCCCGTTGTCACCGCATGCGCCACCTCCACCAATACCATTGGAGAAGCATTCCGTGCAATCAAGCACGGATATGCGGATGCAATTATTGCAGGCGGTACGGAAAGCACCATTACCCCTTTGGCAACTGCTGGTTTTGACAACTGCAAAGCATTGTCCCAGGCAACCGATCCCGCTCGTGCATCCATTCCCTTTGATAAGGAGCGCAGCGGATTCGTTATGGGTGAAGGCGCAACCATGCTGATTTTGGAGGAATATTCCCACGCTGTCGCAAGAGGCGCGAAAATTTATGCGGAAATCTGTGGCTACGGCAACACCAGTGACGCATATCATATGACAGCCCCCCATCCGGAAGCAGAAGGCGCAGTGGAGGCAATCCGGCTTGCAGCAGAAGAAGGCGGTATTACTGCTGGGGAGCGCCTGTACATCAACGCCCACGGCACAAGCACGCCGATGAATGATAAAACAGAAACTCTCGCTATCAAAAAAGCATTTGGCGAGGCTGCTTATACAACCCATATCAGTTCTACGAAATCTATGACCGGACATATGCTTGGTGCCACCGGTGCAACAGAAGCCGCCGCATGTGTGCTGGCACTGCAAAAACAAATGATTCCCCCTACAATCCATTATCAGGAAAAAGATCCCGAATGCGATTTGGACTACACACCGAACAACGCAGTATCGGCAGAAATTGATGTCGCGATTTCCAGTTCCCTTGGATTTGGCGGACACAACGCTGTGATCGCGCTGAAAAAGATCTGACAGGAGGTATATAGCGTGAAAATCACATCATGTACAATGGTTTCACGCCTGAATTCTCCTTAAAATGGGACCCAACCCATTTTTGTTTCCAAAAGAAACGCAGTCGAATTTCATTTTTATTTGTGCCGCCGCTAAAGCGGCGGAATGGAGACTTTTATGGATAAAAAAATACTCAAAGCCGCCGCGGATACTATGCGTGAGCTTGGTTTGTCCGAAGTGCGCATCAAAGACACCGAAACAGAAATTGTTCTGAAACGTGAGATCACTGCACCTGTTTCCGGCACACCGGCCGTTGTTGCTGCACCTGCGGCTGCACCGGCTGCCCCCGCAGCAGAACCAACGCTGGAGCCCTCCGCTGCCGATTGGACAGAAGTCAAAAGTCCGCTGATTGGCGTATTTTATGAAGCAGCTTCTCCCGATGCAGCTCCGTTTGTTCGCCCAGGTGATGCTGTGAAAAAAGGCGATGTGCTTTGTATTGTGGAAGCAATGAAAATGATGAATGAAATCTGTGCCGAGACGGACGGCACTATCATTGACGTATGCGCGGAAAACGGCGCACTGGTAGAATACGGACAGTTATTATTTAAAATTGCAGAGGACAACTGACAATGAACAGAGAAGAACTGAAAAATATCCTTCCCCATCGGGAGCCAATGCTCCTTGTGGATGATGTTATACTGACAGAGGACGGCGAGTGCGTTGCCCATTACACCGTACGGGGCGATGAATTTTTCCTGCAGGGACATTTTCCGGGTAATCCTATCGTCCCCGGCGTTATCCTCTGCGAAATGGCTGCACAATCCTCCGCTGTTTTACTCACAGACGCAGTTCGGGGCAAAACACCAATGTATACTGGTATCAACAACGTGAAATTCCGCAAAAGCGCCAAACCTGGCGATACGTTGGAATTCCGCTGCCGCCTCAGCCGTGCAAAGCATCCCTTTTACTTCATCACTGGTGAAGCTACAATAGAAGGACAGCGCGTAATGAGCGGGGATTTTTCCTTTGCAATTGTGTAAAGAAAGGCACTGAATACTATGTTTTCAAAAATACTCATTGCAAACCGGGGAGAAATCGCCGTCCGTGTAATCCGCGCCTGCAAGGAAATGGGCATCACCACCGTGGCTGTGTATTCCGAAGCAGATGCACAAGCACTGCACACCAATCTTGCTGATGAAAGCTACTGTATCGGTGCTGCCGCTGTAAAAGACAGTTACCTGAATATGGACGCAATTCTCTGCGCAGCTCAAAGCAGTCACGCCCAGGCAATTCACCCCGGATACGGATTACTTTCAGAAAACCCAGAATTTGCCCGCAGATGTGAAGAAAACGGCATCGTTTTCATCGGTCCCTCTGCCGAAACCATCTCCCGCATGGGAGATAAAGATGCAGCACGGCACGCCATGATTTCTGCAGGCGTACCTGTAGTTGAAGGCACCGAGCTTTTGTCATCCGCCGAGGAAGCGCAGGAAGAAGCGAACAAAATCGGATATCCCGTACTGCTGAAAGCCCGCAGCGGCGGCGGCGGGCGGGGCATTCGTCCCGTATATGACGCAGACGGAATCAAAGCCGCATTCGAAGCAGCCCGGGCGGAAGCGCTGTCTGCCTTTGGTGACGGCGAACTGTATATGGAAAAATTTCTGAAGCCCGCTAAGCACATAGAAGTTCAGATCCTCTGCGACCGGGAAGGAAATGTCGCCGTATTGGGCGATCGGGACTGTTCCGTACAGCGGCGCAATCAGAAATTGATTGAAGAAGCCCCTGCGCCGACACTGGATGAAGCAGTGCGGCAGGAACTGTATAAAGCGTCTGTGGCTGCGGCAAAAGCCGTAGGATATGAAGGAGCCGGCACAATCGAATATCTGCTGTGTCCCGACGGAACCTTCCGTTTCATGGAAATGAACACCCGTTTGCAAGTAGAACACTCCGTAACAGAAATGGTTTGCGGAATTGATATTGTGAAATGGCAGATTCGCATTGCGGCAGGACTGCCGATCAGCTTTTCCGAAAGTGAAATTGGCAGAACCGGGCATGCAATCGAATGCCGAATCTGTGCAGAGCATCCCTATACCTTTATGCCCGGTGCAGGCGAAATCAAAATTCTGCATGTACCCGGCGGCATGGGCGTACGATTCGATTCTGCAATTTATCAGAACTATGTTGTTCCGCCCTGCTACGATTCTATGTTAGGCAAGCTGATTGTGTATTCTCACACCCGAGAGGAAGCAATCCGTAAAATGCGCAGCGCGCTGTCCGAACTGGTCATTGACGGCATCTGGCAAAACAGCGAACTGCATCTGGATATTTTGTCTCAGGATCCATTCCTGGACGGCACATATTCAACCGACTTTATGAATGATTTGGTCGAAACGTTCAAATCGTAATATAGGTTTCAAAAGAAAGGACAGCCACTATGGATTTGAAAGCGCTGTTTAAAAAAGCAGGCAACACACTGGAAGGCGGCGTGCGCATTGTTAAAAAAAGAAATTCTACCCTGTCATGCCCCCGCTGCGGCAGTGAATACGATAAAGACAGTGTCCTGAAAAATCACTGGGCCTGCCCGCGCTGCGGCGGATATTTCAGAATGAGCGCCCGCCGCAGGCTCCGTTTTCTCTGCGATGAGGACACCTTCCGGGAATTTGACAGAGAGCTTACCACTAAAGATATTCTCGAATTTCCCGGATATCCTGAAAAACTCGCCAAATCCGCAGAAAAATGCGGACAAAAAGAAGGCGTTCTCTGCGGCGAATGCAAAATCGGCGGGCATGACACCTGTATTTTCATTATGGAACCAGATTTCATGATGGGCTCCATGGGCAGTGTTATAGGAGAAAAAATCACCCGCCTGTTTGAATATGCCACAGAACAGCATCTGCCCGTGGTCGGGTTCACTGTCTCCGGCGGCGCACGCATGCAGGAAGGAATTGTATCCCTGATGCAGATGGCAAAGGTATCCGGGGCGGTGAAACGTCACAGCGACAGCGGAAACTTTTATCTGACCGTTATCACCAATCCCACTACCGGCGGCGTAACTGCAAGCTTTGCTATGCTGGGAGATGTAATAATTGCAGAACCTGGCGCACTAATCGGATTTGCAGGTCCCCGGGTTATAGAGCAAACCATCCGGCAAAATCTGCCGAAAGGATTTCAGCGTTCCGATTTTTTGTTATCCCATGGATTTCTGGATGCAGTTGTACCCCGTCAGGAACTGAAAGATTTTATCATTAAAATGCTGCGTATACACGCGTGAATTTGTACCAGGGGAGAGGGACATGACAATTTTTGAAAAAATACAATATACACGCAGCGGCAAACGTCCCACTGCGTCAGCATATATAAATGCGCTGTTTACCGATTTCATTGAACTCCATGGAGATCGCCGATTTGGAGATGACAGTGCTGTAATCGGCGGAATCGCAATGCTGGGAGATACCCCGGTAACTGTAATCGGCATAGAAAAAGGCACTGATACCAA
>CATLAS010000023.1 GCA_949878535.1 uncultured Eubacteriales bacterium
AAATACATTGTCATGGAATATGTAGAGGGAATCACTCTTAAAAATTACATGACGAAACGCGGTGCGCTGACTTTGCGGGAAATCATCAGCTATACGGAACAGATTCTTACAGCGCTGCGTCACGCGCATGGTAAAGGAATTGTGCATCGGGATATAAAACCCCAGAATATTATGCTTCTGAAGGATGGGATTGTTAAGGTAACAGACTTTGGAATTGCAAAGCTGCCCAATGCAGAAACTGTAACACTGACGGATAAAGCAATTGGAACAGTGTATTATATTAGTCCGGAACAAGCCAGCGGGCAGGAAATAGATCCGCGCAGCGATTTGTATTCCCTTGGTGTTATGATGTATGAAATGGCAACGGGAGTGCTGCCGTTTACAGCTGATAGTCCGGTGTCAGTGGCAATGATGCAGATTAATGATATTGCAACACCTCCCCTGGAACTCAATTCAACGATTCCAAAGGGGTTGGAGCAGATTATCGGGATTGCTATGGAAAAAGAACCGGCATACCGGTATCAAAATGCAGAAGATATGCTTCGGCAAATTCGCCGTTTAAAAGAAAATCCTAATGTAATCTTCCGTATGCCGAAACGTAAGGAAGGCGAAGGAGAAGAAGGAAAAAGCGGGTTGGCGCTGCTGTTTAGCGGCGGCCCCATTTTCCCGGTGATTGCCGGGGTGGCGCTTTCCTTCCTCATTTTGCTAATAATCAGTTCAGCATATATTTTAAATCGTGTGGTGGATACTACAACCAAATCTACCGGAACCACCATTACTGTGGATGATTTTGTTGGATCCTATTATACGAACGAATTGGAATCCTGGTTTTCCAATTCAGATATTTATGATTTGACCGTCGAATACGCATATACAGAGGGATTTGACGCAGGACAAATTATTGAACAGGAACCAGAAGCAAAATCTTCCCGAAAGGTTGTGCCGGGTGAGCAGTATTGCAATATAACGTTGACTGTATGCCGTGGTATGCGGGAAATTGATATTCCTGGGTTGGCTGGACTGGATTATCGTGAGGCCAAGCAGAAGCTGAAAAAAGCGGATCTGTTGTATCAGACGGAGTATATTCAGGACGACGTCTACGCATCCGGGCAGGTTGTGAAAACCTCTCCTGCTTATGGTGAAAAAATAAATACAGGCGAAACGGTGACTGTGTATATCAGCACCGGTCCGAAAGACGGAGAAATTGAAGTGCCGAAATTTATCGGTATGACAGAAAAAGAAGCTTTTGCAGAATTGCTTACGCTGGTGCTTCGTCCGGGTAAAATCACATATGTTGCGGATAAGGCGGAGCGGGGCACGATCATTGCACAATCAGATGCAGAAGGAAGTTTGGTGACTGCCGGTACCAAAATCAATCTGACAGTAAGTGGCGGGGCAAACTTTGATCCGGACCATCCGGATAAAGATCCCGATGATACAAAACCTGCTGACACTACAGCGCCGGATACAACTACGGCGGTGACGACAACAGCGCCGGTTACTACGGATCCGGAACCAGATACAACAGATGATACGACTGACCCGGATGAAGACAAAGACCCGGATGATTCGTCTACAAATACAGATTCTGATGAGTCAAAAAAATGGGATGATTATGTTCCGGCAGGAAATCGAGAATAACGGAGATCGTATGGCAGAAGAAATACGGGGAATTATTCTAAAAGGGGTGGGCGGACTCTATGGAGTCCGCCCTGCTCATATGGAGAGCGGTGCGGATGATGTAATTCTTTGCAGCGCTCGCGGCTTGTTCCGTCATGAAAGTATCACACCTTTGCCGGGTGACGAAGTAATATTGCGCCGCTCAGATGCCGCAGGGGAGGATAGTTATGTGATCCATGAAATACTATCTCGGCGCAATAGCCTTATACGACCTGCAATCGCAAACTTATCGCATTTATTTGTGGTCATTCCGGCTGCCAATCCCAAACCGGATATGTTGATGGCAGATAAGTTGATCAGCGCCGCAGAGGATAAAAAAATTGAACCGGTTATTGTCATCAGTAAAAAAGATACGGATATAGAGAGCGCTGCTAAAATAGCTGGCATTTATAAAACAGGCGGTTTTTCGGTATTTACTGTGAGCTGTGCTACCGGAGAAGGTGTAGATATGCTGCACGAATATATTACAGAGAGAGCTGCTGACGCAAGAGTAACAGCAGCGTTCGCGGGAGTGTCCGGTGCCGGAAAATCTACATTAATGAGTGCATTGTTTCCTACGCTTCAATTGAAAACTGGCGCGATCAGCAGGAAAATTCAGCGCGGCAGACATACAACCCGCCACGCGGAGCTATATCCTGTGGACTGTGGTGGGGATTGTTTTATTGCAGATACTCCGGGGTTTTCCATGTTGGACTTTGCCCGGTATCATACGATAGAGCCGGAAGACTTGCCCTATACATTCCGTGAGTTTGTTTCGTGTATTGGAAATTGCCGATATACAAAATGTATGCATACAAAAGAAGAAGAGTGTGCAGTGTTGGAAAAAATGGCAGCGGGGGGAATTGCCCCTTCTCGGCACGAGCATTACTGCGAGATATTAGAAGAGATTCGTAAAAATCCCCAATGGAAGCGGCGAAAGGATGAACGCAAATGATCCTTTGGCATATACTTTGAATAGAAGTATTTGCCGAAGGCGGCGCCTTCGGAGAAAGGCATGGAAGAAGGATGAAGATTACTGTTGTACGTCCGCCGCGCTTTCTTGTGCCGGTGCTGCGGCGGTTGTTCGGTTTGCACCATAGATGAGAATGAGAGTACATTGAACAAAGGGAGCCTTTTTTAGATGAAAAAGGCTTCCTTTGTGTGAGACCTCATGAAATTTAGGTTTTCACCGGTAAGGGGAGGGCTTTCCAAGCTTTTCTATAACAAAGGGTATATCTAAACGAAATCCAGTCCCCCTTTGCCGGGGGGAGGCATACAAAAGAGATATGGAGCTTCCAACATGTTGGTTCTTACCTGCATATGGAAGACTTAAAAATATATTTTCCTGTGTAGGAGTTTTCTTTAAAAATTCTTGTGGAAAACGGAAAAAGAAAGGCCCCCTTGTGCAAAGGGGGCTGGCTTCGCGTAGCGGAGACTGGGGGATTGTTATATTGCTTTATTGTTTCATGAAAAATCGAGATTTATGTTACGTATAATCTCTCCGTCACGAGAAAAAAGACAAATCAAAAAGACTGACGTGAGTCAGTCTTTTTATCAATTTAATTCCATTAACCAAGCTTTGCTGCATTTACTTTGATACCAGGGCCCATTGTGGAAGCCACAACACAGCTCTTAATATACTGACCTTTTGCAGCGGCAGGTCTTGCCTTAATAACGGCACCCATCAGTGTTTCAAAGTTCTCCTGGAGCTTTTCCATTCCGAAAGATGCTTTGCCAATCGGGCAGTGGATGATGTTGGTTTTGTCCAGACGATACTCAATTTTACCGGCTTTTGCTTCAGTAACAGCCTTTGCAACATCCATAGTAACAGTACCAGCTTTCGGGTTCGGCATCAATCCCTTAGGACCAAGTACTTTACCCAGACGACCAATTGTACCCATCATATCCGGTGTTGCGATAACAACGTCAAAGTCAAACCAGTTTTCCTTCTGGATTTTTTCTACCAGATCGGTGTCGCCTACATAGTCAGCGCCGGCATCCTGAGCAGCCTTTGCATTGTCGCCCTTTGCAAATACCAGAGTGCGTACGGTTTTACCGGTTCCATTCGGGAGAACAACTGCGCCTCTAACCTGCTGGTCAGCATGGCGGGAGTCAACACCCAGACGAATGTGCAGTTCAATGGTTTCATCGAACTTTGCTTTGGATGTTTCGCATACCAGTTTAATTGCCTCACCCGGATCATATGCCTTTGCGCGGTCGATCATTGCTGCGCTTGCTTTATACTTTTTACCCTTAAACATGTTCAGCTACCTCCCTTATTCCTCTACAGTCACGCCCATGGAGCGTGCGGTGCCTGCGATCATGCTCATAGCTGCTTCGATAGAACCTGCATTTAAGTCGGGCATCTTTGTTTCAGCAATCTGCTTGATCTGTTCTTTGGTGATGGTTGCAACCTTTGTCTTATTAGGAGTAGCAGAAGCGGTTTCAATTCCGCATGCCTTCTTGATAAGAACCGGTGCGGGAGGAGTTTTTGTAATGAAAGAGAAGGAACGGTCAGCATAAACGGTAATTACAACCGGGATGATAAGACCGATATCGTTCTTGGTTCTTTCATTGAATTCTTTGGTGAAGCTGGCGATTGCCACGCCGTATGCACCCAGCGCAGGACCAACAGGGGGCTGCGGGGTTGCTTTGCCTGCAGGAAGCTGCAGCTTGATGTAGCCAATAATCTTTTTAGCCATAATTTAGTAACCTCCATGTGTGGTTTAGACGGGAGACTGCAAAATTTTCTCCCTCCCACAATATACGCCTATACAGGCGCTGTACCAGAAGGGGTACAACCTGAAATGCGCAGAAATAATGAACCGGCTTACTGCGCGTTGCGCCGGATTTCGTTTACAGATGCTTTAATGGGCATGTCCCGACCAACAGTGGAAACAACCACGGTAACTTCGGTTCCGTCGGCAGAAATCTCAGAAAGACGTCCGCTGTAGCCGGTAAAAATACCGCCGATGATTTCGACTGTGTCTCCAACAGCGTAGGCTGCCTGTGCGGCAACATGCACTTCTTCACCAAGCAGAGATTCCACTTCCTCATCGGTAAGAGGGACAGGCTTGGATCCGGGTCCGACAAAGCCGGTAACGCCACGAATATTGCGCACAATGTGCCAGCTTTCATCGCACATGATCATGCGGATCAGGATATAGGCGGGTAAAAGCTTGGATTCGGATTGGGTTGCATCCTCACCTTCGCCTTCGCTGACAATTTCCATAGGGATGCGGACATCCGTAATCATATCCTGCATGCCTCTGTTTTCAACGATTTTTTCCAGATTCGCTTTTACCTTGTTTTCATAGCCGGAGTAGGTATGGGCTACATACCAGCGCATGCCGGCATTCATTTCATTTATATCGCTCATTCCATGCGCCCCGTCAGATCAACAAGCCCAGAATGTAGATGAACTTGGAAAAAATAAAGTCTACGATTCCGATTGCTGCGGCAAAAACAAGTACAGCCACAGCTACCATAAGTGTGTTGGAACGTACAGATTTGAAAGACGCCCACACGATTTTTTTCATTTCCGCTTTTACGCTGCGGAACCAAGCGGCAATACGGGAGCCAAGCGAAGGCTTTTTGCTTTTCGCTTTTGCGGGCTTTGCGGTTTTTTCAGATTTTGCTTCTTCCAAACCGGTGTCCTTTTTTTCGTTTTCAGCCATTGCTCTACTCCTTTACTTTGTTTCTTTGTGCAGAGTGTGCTTGCGGCAGAAGCGGCAGTACTTATTCATTTCAAGTCTGTCCGGATCATTTTTTTTGTTTTTCTTTGTGTCATAATTCCGCTGTTTGCACTCGCTGCATGCGAGAGTGATCTTAACTCTCATTTTCGGCACCTCCTGTGAATTCGGGCACACGACCCGTGAATTTTGGCTTTCGCCAGTACCTCCCTCCCGGGGTTATTTAATATGCGAAAGAAACGCACAAAAAAAGAACCCTCTACCAGAGGTAGTAATATTATATCATTGCAGTCAATTTTTGTCAATATGTTTTTTCAGGATTTCCAGCACTTTCTATACTGCTTTTTTCTGCAGTTGTTGACATTTAATCCAAATTCTCTTATAATATATTGTAGATATTTATAGTTTTAAATGTCCTGATGCAGTCAAAAATAGATGTCCGAAGCGGATGTCAGATGTGGAAAGGAAAGGTACGAATGGATCGGAAGGTGAAAAAAAGGATATGCGGCGTTTTAGCTGCGCTGCTTGTTTTTATGGCGTGTATATCGCCGGTGTTACATATTGCTGCAGCTGCAAACTTTGATGATGTTTTGTATGCTGCAATGGATATTATACAACAGAATGAGGGCTCATACGGATCGGTAAACAAAGATGATAACGGTGCGTTGAGCATTGGCTGGATTCAATGGCACGGCAACCGCGCGCTGAATCTTTTGAAGGATATTGTGGCTGCAAATCTCTCGCAGGCAAGAAATATTTTAGGAGATGCGCTGTACAACGAGATAACAACTTCTACGTCTTGGTCAACGCGTATATTAACAGACGATGAAAAGAATGCAATTTCTGCTCTCCTGAAAACAGATGAGGGAAGAAGCGCACAGGATGCACTTGCTTCCAAGGATATTTCTGCATACATATACCGCAGTATGGGATATGGGGTTACCAGCCCCAGTGCACTGGTATATTTTGCAGAACTGGAGAACCAGTGCGGGGCAGGCGGTGCAAAACGGGTTATCGCTGCTGCTGCGAATCTTGTGGGCGGCGATTATGGTGCAATTACGCTGGATGCAGCGCATCGCGCTGCACTTGCCGATTCGGTTGCAGGAAAAAGCGAATTTGTTACCAGACGCAACAAGGTATATAATTATGTGCTGTGCCTTGGATGGGACGATGTTTCCATTGCAGAAGGATGTGAAATCTGGAAGGTTACTACCACTCTCAACGTGCGCAGCGGACCAGGTGTGAATCATCCTATAAAAACGTCTTTGAGCGGTGGATCGGCTGTTTTTATCACAGAAAAGGTTATCGTGAACGGATCCACCTGGGGAGAGAGCAATATGGGATGGCTGCATCTGGGATATTGCAGCCATATAAGCGGAAATATACCGTCCAAGCTTGGGTTTGATCCTGCTGGCGGTACACTTGGTACTGCCAGGGCGACGACGGACATCACCAATTATAATGCCGGCCGTCCTTCCGATGCCTTGTCTATTTTCACTTCCGCAACGTACGGATCCAATACGGGCACCAACATATACGGAATGGAAGCTGCCGTAGATATGAGCGGAAAAGTTACGGCTATAGAAGGCTATGGAAATGGGAATATGCAGATTCCCAAGGGGGGATTTGTCGTTTCCGGAAACGGGGCAGGATTTTCCTGGATATACGGAAATGTAAAAGTTGGAGATTATATCTGGGCAGACCCGGCAAGCATGACTGTTTCAGTATTTGATTCCTATGAAGCATATTTATCCCAGGGAAAAGTAGTGGAAAAAGATAAGGCTGTTGGAACTTTGCCTGCACCCGTACGGGAAGGCTACGTGTTTGACGGCTGGTATACAGAGGCATCCGGCGGTACGCAGGTGACAGCAGATACGGTATATTCTGAAAGAACCTGTAAAGTACTGTATGCGCATTGGCGTGAACTGCAAAACGGACCGATTCAGTATGATCCTGCGGACGGTGTAATTGAAGGCGCATTTACGCAGAACATTCAGGGTGTAGACAGTGGGCGAGATCTGGATTGGCTTGTGGTGTTCACAAAGGGAGAGACGACAGGAACAAATGTGTATGGATCGGAAACCGTTGTGGAAGCGGACGGAAGAGTCAGTGCTGTATATCCTTACGGTGTAGGCAACAGTGTGATTCCTGCGGGCGGTTTTGTCCTGTCTGGACATAATCAGATGTCTTACTGGCTGACAGATAATATTCATGTAGGGGATTATGTTTTCTATAATAAGGCTGCAAAAACAATCACGGTTTGCAGTTCTGAGGACGTATATAAAACCCTTGCAAGGCAGATTAAGGAAGGCGATCCGATAGGTGGTGCACTGCCGGAGGCTGTCAGAGAGCACTATACTTTTACCGGATGGTATATGGCAAACGGAACGAAAGCAGATGAAAATACCATTGTGCCGGTAGGAGGATTGACCCTTACTGCCGGGTGGGAGCGAATTTCTGCTACAATTACGTTAAATCCGAAAAAAGGCTCTTTGGAACCCATAGAAAAAGCTGAGAAAAAGGCTAGGGCTATGGACGAATACCGCAGTGAAAATGCACTGATTGTATATACGCCTGCGTATGGAGATTATACCGGAACCAATAGTTACGGCGTTGAAGTAACGATAGACACCAGAACTGGGAAAGTCATTTCAGCGCCAGGATACGGTGTGGGCAATTCATCAATTCCTGTTGGATGTCTTGTCCTATCGGGACATGGAGAGGGCGCTTGGTGGCTGCAGGAGAATGTGGCATTGGGGGATTATGTGTTAGTGGGCGCTTCTCTGACTGTTTCAGTATATACTCCGGAAGAGTTTTTAAAAACAAACAAGCTGCAGGTATATCATGGGGATCCTATCGGTCAGATGCCTGTTCCAGTGCTTGCAGACATGGAATTTGTCGGCTGGTTTACAGACTCTGGCGTGCAGATTACTGCCGATACAATATCTGATTTTGTTGGAAAAACAACTTTGTATGCACACTACGTTGACCCATTCTTTGGCTTGACTTTTGAAAGCGGAATTGGAAGCGGTGGTCC
>CATLAS010000024.1 GCA_949878535.1 uncultured Eubacteriales bacterium
ACATGGGCGGCTATAGGTCAGCGATAACTATAAAACACATTTATCATGCAGAACACTTCATACATTCCTGCAAATTTTATGAAATTAACAAGGATTCGATCTCCTCTGCGATCTGCTCCGGCATAAAGCCGCACAGGCGGTAGAGACTTTCCAAATCCCCATGGGGCAAAAATCCCTCCACGCACCGGATATGAACAGCCGGCATTCCTTCCTGCTGTGCAAAATAGGCAGCCACCGCTTCGCCTACGCCGCCGCTGCGCACACTCTCCTCCAACACATACACCACAGCCGCACCCCTGCACAGGGATGCAATCTGCTCAAGTTCCAGAGGCAGCACCCGCAGAAGCTTCACAATCCGTACTTTATATTGATCCGCCAGCTGTGCAGCAGCAAGAGCAGCATGACGGGTAATTCGTCCATATGTAACAATTACTGCATCTGCCTTCGGAGATCCGCCCGTAGCTGCAATATCCGCGCCTGCAGGCAGAAACTGCGTTCTGTCATAATCCGCTTCTTCTCCCTTCGGGTAGCGGAGCGCACACAATCCTTCTCCCTCAATGCACCGAGTCAGGCAGGTTTTTAATTCTTCATAGGTTTCCGGTGCATACAAGGTAACGCCGGGAATAGAGGAAAGAAGGGACACATCATATACGCCCTGATGGGTGATCCCGTCTCCAGGGACAATCCCCGCCCGGTCAATGGCGATCACTGCGTGAATCCCCTGCATGGCGATATCCTCGCAAAGCTGATCAAACGCCCGCTGGAGAAAGGTAGAATATACAGCGTATACCGGCACACTGCCGCCAATGGCAAGCCCGGCTGTAAAGGTAGCCGCCGCTTCTTCCGCAATTCCCATATCAAAAAAGCGATCCGGAAAAATATGCTTGAATTTTGTCAGTCCCGTTCCCTTATCCATAGCGGCAGTCACCGCCGCGATTTTGGGATCATCCAGTGCCAGCGCGCACATATGACTGCCAAACACGGAAGAAAACGTCCGTTTTGGAGGCGTGCACACGCCTTTGTGCAAATCAAAACCACCGGCAAAATGATACTGCGCTGGATGCTCCTCTGCAGGAGCATACCCCTTCCCTTTCAAGGTAATCATATGAATTAGAGTGCAGCGATCCTTTGTTTTTGCCTCCCGGAGTAAAAGCTCAATTTTTTGCTCGTCATTCCCATCCACTGGCCCCAAATAATACAGTCCCATATTTTCGAACATATTGGTTTTCATAATGAGACGCTTGAAAAACTCTTTTATGTGATATGCACCCATGATCAGCGCTTCCCCAATATAGGGAAGCTTGCGCAGCCCCGCCTGCAGGCATCGTTTGAATGCAAAATACCGCCGCGAGGTACGCATGCGGGAAAAATACCGGGATATGCCGCCCACATTTTTAGAAATGGACATCTCATTGTCGTTCAGTAGAATGATCAGACGCAGTCCCTCGTCCGCACAGCAGTTAAGGGTTTCATATACCATGCCGTTTGTAAAGGATCCATCTCCCACAACTGCCACCGCATACCGGTCTGACCCTTCCATTGCCGCCGCTCGGGCGATTCCCAGCGCCGTTGGCAGCGCACTGCCGCTGTGACCGGCTGTGAGCACGTCATGCTCACTCTCCTCACGGTTTGTGAAACCGGATATTCCCCCGAACTGGCGGATTGTGTCAAACTCTTTATATCTGCCGGTAAGCAGCTTGTGAGCATACGCCTGATGCCCCACATCAAATACAATTGCATCCCGGGGGCTGTCGAACGCCCGGTGCAGGGCAATTGTTGCTTCTACCATGCCCAGATTCGAGGCAAGATGCCCCTCCGTTTCCGACACACAGGACAGAATTTTTTCCCGGATTTCCGACGCAAGAGCGTTCAGCTCCGCTCCCTTCATATCCCGCAGATCTCCGGGACCGTGAATTTGCTCTAATCGTTTCATGCCTCTCCGGCTCCCGTTTCTTTCACCGCCGCAATCGCAAGCTGCATCGCCTTTGTGGAAGCAAGCCGGCGAATCCGTTCACGGGTTAGCCCGCTGCGATAATGCTCCGTACAGGTATGGGTTGCCCCTCCAGCACAGGAAACAGCAAAGCAAACAGTGCCCACCGGCTTTTCCGATGTGCCTCCATCCGGACCGGCAATGCCGGTGACAGATATGGCAACATCACATCCAAGACTGCGCAGAGCCCCCTGTGCCATTTGTGCGGCACATTCTTCCGACACAGCGCCAAAGGTGTCTAAAACCTTCCGCTCCACGCCCAGAACCTCTGCTTTTACTGCGTTGGAATAGGATACAATCCCTCCCTGCAAAACGGCGGATGCGCCAGGCAGTGCAGTGATCCGCTGACATACTGTGCCGCCTGTGCAGGATTCCGCCGCACCAAAGGTTAGCCCTCTCTCTCCAAACAAGGCAAGGAGGGTTCTCTCTACCACTGCCGCAGCACCTTCCGGTGTATCTGTACAAGCATAAATATATTTTCCTGCCGGAGTCTTTCGAATTTTCCGTGCCGCATCTTCACACATTTCCCGGGCTTTTGTCTCATTCTCCGCCCGGGCGCTGATTCGGATGCGTACGTCATCCTCCCCCGCATAGGGAGCAACGGTAGGATTTTCTCCTGCATCCATCATATCCCGGAGAATCGCCTCCGCCGCACCCTCTCCAATGCCAGAAAGATGCAGATTCAAAGAATAAATCGTATAGGGAGACAGTCTGGAAAGCCACGGCAGCACTGTTTCTTCAAACATCAGCTTCAGTTCATGGGGCGGTCCCGGCAAAAGCACTGCATATTTCTCGTCCTGCTCAATGCCGATTCCGGGTGCAGTTCCCCAGCTATTGGTAAACACCGTGGCACCCACAGGCACCAGACACTGTTTCAAGTTATTTTCCGTAAAGGAGCGACCCTTTGCATGGAAATAAGATTCAATTGCTTCCCGGGTGGGCGCATCCTCCTCCATGGGAAGAGAAAAATAGTTTGCCACCGTTTCTTTGGTAATATCATCGCAGGTGGGGCCAAGCCCGCCTGTGAGGATCACTAAATTGCTGCGGCTGTACGCCTCCTCCAACGCCTGGGTTAGGCGGGCGGCATTATCACCCACCACCGTCTGACGGTAAAGAGGGATGCCAAGCACCGCCAGACGGCGGGCAAGATATGCGGTATTTGTATTGGTGATATCTCCCAGCAGGAGTTCGGTTCCCACGGAGATGATTTCAGCAGAAATAACGTTTTGCATTTTATATTAACACTTTCTTGTACACGGATATTTTTTGTATGCTTTCATTCATATATATTATACACACAAATCCCGATAGAATCAATACCAAAAAACGTGCCGTACCGCGTTGACAAGGGGGCACAGGCACAGTATAATGGAGGGGAGAAAGTTTGATAAAGAAAGAAACCTCAAATTCAAAGAAAGACCTGATCATAAATATGACATTACTGGACTGCAAAGCAGGGGAAACCCTGTCCGTTTCAAAAATCCGGCTGGAGGAAGCCCTGCAATACCGACTGCAAATACTGGGGATCGTTCCGGGCAGTCAGGTACATGTGCTGCATAAAAAGCGCAGCGGCACTATGGTAATCCGTTCCAGAGGAGCGCGGTACGCACTGGGCGCACAGGCCGCGGGAGGAATCACCGGGGTGAAGGTGCTATGACAATTGCATTTGCAGGCAATCCGAACTGCGGAAAAACTACTTTGTTTAACGCCTATACCGGTGCATCCCTGAAGGTGGCAAACTGGCCCGGCGTTACAGTAGAGAAAAAAGAAGGTACATGTACATACAAAGGGGAGCGGCACACTCTGGTAGATCTGCCAGGGACTTACTCCCTCTCTTCCTATACTATGGAAGAAAAGCTGACCCGACAGTTTCTTCTGTCTGGCGGGGCAGATGTAATCATCGACGTTGCAGACGCGTCCTGTCTGACCCGCAATCTGTACCTGACCATACAGCTCATGGAGCTGGGCATTCCGATAGTACTTGCCCTGAATATGATGGATATCCTAAAAAAAAGAGGGGCTAAACTGGATGTGCACCGCCTGTCGGAAAAACTGGGAATTCCGGTTATCCCCCTGTCCGCACGGCAGCGGGAAGGGCTGGATACCCTGATGGATGCGGCGCTGAAAGCTGCAAAATCCAAAACTGTCCCCTCCGCGGCACAATTTGAACAAATGGAAGCACAAGAGCGTTTTGCCTGGATCGAGGCAGCGGTAGCAGCCTGCCTCACCGACAATCGTCCCCGTGCTTTTACAGACCGAGTAGACAATGTACTCCTGCATCCCTTCTGGGGATTGCTGATCTTTTTTGCCATCATGGCAGTTGTGTTCCTGTTGACCTTTACACTGGGAGACCTTGCAAAAATCCCTCTGGAAGCTGCGCTGGATCAGCTGTATTCCGCAGTAGGACAGGGGCTGGACGCGATTCACACAGCGTCCTGGCTCACCTCTTTGATAACAGATGGGATTCTTGCCGGCGTAGGAGGGATCCTTACCTTCCTGCCAAACATCGTCCTGTTGTTTTTCGCACTTGCATTTTTGGAGGACAGCGGATACATGGCGCGGGTTGCCTATATTATGGATGGAATTATGGGTTCCCTTGGCATGTCTGGCAGAGCGTTCATTCCCATGTTGCTGGGATTCGGCTGTACCGTTCCCGCAATCATGGCAAGCCGCGCGCTGGAATCCCGCCGGGACAGACTGCGGGTCATGCTGGTAACGCCTTTTATGTCCTGCAGCGCCCGCCTACCTGTATATATTCTGATTGCCGGCGCATTCTTCGGAAAATATGTACCTGTAGCGGCATTTTCCATGTACGTCATCGGACTGCTCACTGCGATTCTCATTGCCCGATGCACCAAAAGCCTGCATAAAAAAGAAAAGCAGCCCCCTCTTCTGCTGGAACTGCCGGATTATAAAGCACCCGCAATGCGAACCGTCGTCCTGTACGTTTGGGAAAAGGTGCGGGATTATCTTACCCGCGCGGGCACCACAATCTTCCTTGCATCTATTGTACTTTGGGTACTGCTCAATTTCGGTCCCGGCGGATTTGTCACCTCTATGGAGGACAGCTTTGCCGCGTGGATCGGGCGAGGCGCTGCATTCCTGCTAACCCCATGCGGACTTGGCATGTGGCAAATTGCAGTGGCACTGATTGCAGGCATCGCCGCAAAGGAAGTCGTCGTATCCTCCCTTGCCGTCCTGTTCGGCATTGAAAATATTTCCTCCGCTGCCGGTTCTGCCGCTCTCCGCGCTTCCCTGGCGGCATACGGCTTTGGCGCCGCAAATGCATATGCCCTTATGGTATTCGTTCTGTTATATATTCCCTGCGCTGCGGCGCTGGCAACCATTCGCAGCGAATCCAAAAGCTGGTTGTGGACAGCAGGCGCGGCAGTCATGCAGATCGGCGTCGCATGGATTCTGTCTGCGGTCGCTTACCGGATCGGATGTTTGTTTATTTAGGGGGAGCACTGCTTTATGTATACATATCTGTATCAAAATTGTCCCTTCGGTCCATTGCAGATCCTGTCCGACGGGGACAGGATCTGTTCCGTAGGCTTTGCGCCGGCAGATTCTTCCACCGAGAGCACACCGGATTCATTGTGTCTGGAATGTGCTCGGCAGCTTGAAGAATACTTTGTAGGAAAGAGAAAATCTTTTGACATTCCTCTAAAAATGAACGGTACAGATTTTCAAAAGAAAATCTGGGAAACACTGATCCACATTCCCTACGGGAGCACCATCACCTATGGGGATCTTGCAAAGATGGCGGGGCATCCACGGGCAGCAAGAGCCGTAGGAAACGCTATGCGAAAAAATCCCCTGTGGATTCTGATTCCCTGTCACCGGGTGGTGGGCACAGCAGATCTGGGCGGCTACGGCGGTCCGGACGGCACGCCGATCAAACGGCGGCTGCTTCTTTTAGAAGGGGCCATACGGACAGAGGAAAAGGCATAGAGAATTCACAGTTTGTCCGTTGCAAAGCAAAGCGGGGCATGGTATACTAATGTATTATACAAAGCAGAAAGGGAGCGTCTCCCATGAAAATACTCCATACTGGCGATATCCATTTGGACAGCCCCTTTGCAGGTCTGTCCCCGGAGACCGCTAAAAAGCGCCGCACCGAACTGCGTGCAACATTTTCCGATATTATCACATATGCACGGACCGAGTCCGTTGATCTTCTCCTAATTGCAGGAGATTTATTTGATAAAAATTATGTTACCCGGGACACGGTTGCCCTGCTCCGAAAAGAATTTTCTTCTTTGAATTGCCCGGTAGTCATTGCGCCGGGCAACCATGATCCGGCAGATGAAAAAAGCATCTGGATGAAAAAAGACATTTTCCCGGAAAATGTTTTCATATTTAGATCCACAAACCTTTCCAGCTTCTTCTTTGAAAAGTTGAACTGCCGTATCTACGGCTATGCTTTTGAAGAATCATCCCTGCGGACATGCCCTCTGGAAGGGAAAGCTGTGGAAAATCCCGCTGAAATCAATATTCTATGCGCTCACGGAGACACTGCCTCCCCCATCAGCACATACGGTCCCCTGCCCGCAGGCATTTTGGAAAATTTTGGCGCAGACTACTACGCGCTAGCACACATCCACAATCCGGATAATGCTACCGCAGCCCTTACCGTCCCTGGCGCATACTGCGGCTGCCCGGAAGGACGGGACTTCGGCGAAACCGGTGTAAAAGGCGCTGTATTAGTCACTTTGGATAAAGAACATCTGGAGCTGGAACGGATCCGTTTCTGCCGCAGAATCTATGAAGAACGCACTCTGAACGCAGACGGCGCAGCAGAGCAAGGAGAAATCCTGTCGGCGGTGCGAGCGCTGATTCAAAATGAAAAATTCGGAGACGATGTGCTGCTGCGGATCACCCTGCAAGGCAGCATCGCACCGGAATTTTCTATTGATACATCCGCTTTGACGGAAGCGAGAGAGGGCCTGTTCCATCTGGAAGTTCGGAATGCTACCACCCCCACTTGGAATGCAGACGTACTTAAGCAGGATTACGGCATGCGGGGAGAGCTTTACCGAGTGCTCCTGCCAAAACTGGAAAGTGCAGATTCCATGGAACGGGAAACTGGCAGCCGGGCGCTGCGATACGCTATGGCAGCCCTCGCGGGCGAATCGCTCCCCCTTGAATGAAAGGCATATAGATTGATATGTACATAAAATCCATGCACATCACCTCCTTCGGTCCCCTGAAGGAGAAAGATATTACTTTGACCCCCGGACTGAATATTTTCGAGGGCCCCAATGAATCCGGCAAAAGCTCCATTGCCATGTTTATCAAATTCATGCTGTACGGGCTGTCCGGCAGAGGAACAGACGGGGAACTGGCAGAACGTACAAAATACGTCAACTGGGATACAGGCTGTGCCGCCGGTACGATGATCCTGTCCGGTAAGCAGCGGGAATACCGGATTGAACGGGAACTGTATGTCCCTGTGGGGCAACTGGATCGGGACACCCTGCGGGAGCGGGTGGTCGTGATGGACAACCTCACTGGGGAACGTCTTTTCCGAGGTGTCGTTCCCGGAGAAGCCCTCTTTGGTATGACCGAGCAGATGTTCTGCAACTCCGTCTTTGTACGTCAGCTGGGGGATACCAGTATTGACGGCACCGGCATGACGGAAGCCATTGAAAATATTTTGCTGTCCGGCGATGAGGGGCTGAACTCCCGCAAGGCAATGCGCATTCTGGATAACGAACGGAAAGCCCTTCTCTATAAAAATGGCGGCGGCGGAAAAATCTATGAATTGCAGCAGGAGCTGCGCCGCTTGGAAAGCATGCGTGACACGGCAACCGAGCAGAATGGAGAAATCATCGCTCTGGAAAGTGCGGCAGCAGACAGCGAAGCGCGGATCGCCCAGCGCAAGCAGATGGGCATGCAGTTTGCAAAGCAAGCGGATGCCTACGACAAAATCCAGCGAAAAGCCCGGCTGGATGCAGCCATCGCCTGCCGTGATCAGGTTCAGCAGTTGGAAGAACAACTGTCCGCATTTGACTCCTACGGAGATATCCGCGAAAAGATTCAGACAATGGAACGGCTGTCTGACGGGCTATCCGTATGGGAAACCAAGCTGCGCACCATGCGCCGCTCCCAGGCGGAAATTGACGACAGTCTCCCGCCGGAAATGACAGCGGAAGAGGAAGCCGAAACCCGCAGTCAAACGGAACAGGCAGTATCTGCAATGCGGAGCAGAAAAAGCGCTTTTACCGCATCCCTGATTTTGTTTATCCTCGCCGCTGCCTCCGGCTGTGCAGGCTTTTTCCTTCACAACGTGGACGCTTATCTTGCCATGGGTGCATGCATATTTGCAGGAATT
>CATLAS010000025.1 GCA_949878535.1 uncultured Eubacteriales bacterium
CGTACTGACTGCAAGCGCCAACAGAACGAGCATGGATTTATGAGGAAATGCAAAGGCGGACAATGCAAAATACAGCTTAGAAATAAATCCGGTGAAGATCGGGAATCCGATCATGGAAAGGGAGCCGCACAGGAAGGCAAAGCCTGCTTCCGGATTCCGGTGCGCTGCGCCATGGAGCGCATTGAAATCCCGCTTCCCGTCGGAAGCGTCGATCAGCGCGCCGCTCGACAGGAATAATACAGGCTTGGTAATGGCGTGGGCGCAGATGTGGAAAAACACGGCGATCATCGCTTCTCGGGTTCCCATGCCGATCCCCATGAAAATATATCCGATCTGGGCGGCGGAGGAGAACGCAGTCATTTTGGTAATGGTGCGTGCACGGATAGCGGATACGGAACCGATAATCATGCCTGCAATACCGAACAGGAAAAGAATATTCTGAATTCCTGTTTCCATGAACAGGTCATGCCCGTATACCCGATAGATGATTTTAATCAGCAGAAAGATATATCCTTTGGAGATAACGCCGGAAAGAATACCGGAAGAGGACGGCGTTGCGGTGCCGTAGGTGTCCGGCATCCAGAAATGAAAGGGAAACAGTCCGCTTTTGATTGCCAGACCGCTGACCGTCAACCCAATGGAAACCACCATGACGCCGTGGTACATACCGCTGCTCCATGCAGCCGCTGCCGCCTCCTGAAGCTGAGGAAACAGCAGATGTCCCGTCACTCCATACAGGAGGGTGATACCGATGAGGAACATACCGGAGCCGATCAGATTAAAAATCATATATCGAGTGGCGGCAACCAGAGGCTTGCCTCCTTCCCGGATCATCAGCAGTCCGCAGGACGCCAGAGTGCAGATTTCAATAAACACATATCCGGTAAAAATATCATTGGTGTAGCATAGAGCGAACATTGCCACCTGCGCAAGATCTACTAATATATAGTAGAAATTCTGCTTGTCAGCGCGTACATCCAGGAGGATGCGGCTTTTTCCGGCTGCTATGGAGCAGAGAATGACTACGCCAAATAAAAGTGCAAATGCAGGCTCTAGAAGTCCGGCGGCGATTTCATTTCCCCAGGGAGCGGGAAAATGTCCCATCATATAGGTGAAGCGTTCCCCGGTGGAAAGATTATGCAGAAGCACACTGCAATTCAGTCCCATTCCCACAGAAACCAGAACATAGGTGAGCCGGCGCGCGCCACTGCCAGAAAGGACGAAGGAAATCACTGCGCACAACAGGCAGAGGATGATTGCAAACAGGGGAAAATTTTCGATAAAGTCAGAGGCAAACAAACTTTGCAGCATCAGGTGTTTTCCTCCTTATTCCGAAGTTCATAGATTTCGTCCAGATTTAGGGAATGATATTTTTCATACAGACGAACGATCAGCGACAGCATAATCGCCGTAACGCTGACAGATACAACGATACCGGTGAGCACCAGTCCGCTGGGAATCGGATTGATGTAGTTTGCCGCATCGGTGATGCCGTTTGCAATAATGGGTGCGTGGCGGCCGTCGATATATCCCATGGAAACCAACAGAAGATACACGCCGGTGTCCATGATGTTCAGACCCACTACCTTTTTAAGAAGATTGCGGGAAAACAGCAGCATGGTAAAGCCGATTCCAAACAGAATGATGGAGACGATGACAATATAATTGTCTGCGACATGGGTCCACAGATCTTCAAATGACGTTAGCATAGCCATCCCTTTCTTTAATTCAAGCAATTGTGCGGAGATTTACTGGATGCGGCCCCGCCGGAAGTACATATAAAAGGAATACATGGTGCAGCAGACTACAAAGCCTACCGCTACATTCAGGGGGAGAATCAGTCCTGCGGACAAAATCCGCCCCGGTATTCCCTGGGAAATAATGGAGTGAAGATGATTGGCGCCTGTGAAGAAGGAATAGCTTTTTGCGATGGCATAGAAGCTGAGAGAAACAAGCACTACCGTTTTAATCAGCCGTTCGCTGAAAATTGCCGCCGCCCGATCCTCTCCGTATACCATGGAAAAGAGAATCAGTGCGCTGCCCAGAATTGCGCCGCCGGAAAATCCGCCGCCCGGTGAAAGATGTCCGTTGAGCAGCACATATACACCAAACACAAAGATAAACGGAATCAAAAACCGGCTGACGGTTTTTACAATATTATCTTTGGAATAATCCACGATTCCCGGAGCAACCACCATGGGCAGGGGAGTACCGTCGGGAGCGGTGCGCTTGGTGTTCTTCATGAGAATGGTCACAGCGCACACAGCGGTGAACAGTACGAAGGATTCTCCCAACGTGTCAAAAGCACGGTAATCCAGAATCATGCCAGCAACGGTGTTGACTGCGCCGGTTTCCTGCATACCCTCTTCCACATATCGGTCCATCACTTCATTTACCGCCGGATTCTCTGCATTGCCATGGGGCGGCAGAGATACCACGGCGCCCAGCAGCACGCCGATTAAAATCAGACAGAACAGAACGCACAAAACGTTGTACAGCGCGCCGGAGAACGCCCGTTCTTTCCGGGACAGCGCCTGTATGGTGTGTTCCTTTCCCGTATATTCATGTATGATTTGGGGATCTACATGATCTGTAGTTTTCAGTGTAAAATCATAGTCCCCTTTATGCCAAGCAGAAAGCTTTTGCCAAAATGTTTTTTTCATGCAGTTCACTCTCCCCTCTCATTCTTATCGGAACTCACGTCCTGATCCGCCGCGTCCTTATCAACCTGGTGGATTCTGCGCAGGGCAAGATAAAACAGCACGCCGGTCACGCCAGCGCCTACAGCGGCTTCCGTGATGCCCAGGTCGGGGGATTCCAGCAGCAGCCATATGACAGACATAATCAGGCTGTATGCCATATAAATAATAATCATTTTCATCAGCCGTTTCGACACGGCGGTAGCAATGGCGCAGAAAATCAGCCCACCGAGAAGAAGCAGTAAAAATATTTCGCGAAGCATTCGTATTCACACCTTTACTTAGAATTTGTGTCTGCGTCTTCCGAGGCTTGATCCGGGAGCTTGCAGTACTGACAGAGTGCTTTGTCCGTCATGTATTCAAATTTTGTGAGCAGATGCGAGGAAACCGGGCTTGTGCACCATTGAAGCCCCACTGCCAGCAGAAGCTTTAGGGATACGGGGGACGCACCTCTCGCCAGAATCAGTGCGACTGCAAAAGCAATCAGCGCCAGCGTGTCTGCCATCGCCGCCGAATGAATTCGGTTCAGTGCAAATTTGAATCGGAAAGTACCGAATATAGCGATAAAAAGTGTCAATACTCCAAATAGTGTGAGCAATGCCACAATCCAAAAACGAATCCATTCAATCGTCATGCCGCGTTCTTCCTTTCTTGTCCGGTTTGTCACTTCCTGCTGCAAATAGGTTGATATAGATTTTGCATAGGAGCATTACGGTTACGAAAGAGATCATAACGTAGATCAGCGCAACGTCTGCAAGGTAATCTTCTCCCAGCAAAACGGTCAGAATCATAATCGCGATGACTACGATTGTGCTGATCAGGTTGATGCCAATGATTTTGTCAACCGTAAGCCGTCCGGTTACAGTGCGGATCAGGGCGGCGATAGCCATAGCCGCCAAAACGATCAGCGTGCCTTGAAACAGAAGGCGGTATGCAGCTTCTATGCTCATGCTTTTGTACTCTCCATTTTCTGTAGAATCTTTACCAGGGTGTTGTTCGTTATGCCCTGCGCCATAGTTTCATCGAGACAGTGCACTGTGTACGCGCTCTTTTCCTGTTCAATGGTAATCGTTCCAGGGGTGATGGTGATGGAATTTGCATAGATTGCCTGCAGGACCGGATGCCGGAGCGGAACATCCAAACATACAATTGCAGGCCGGTAATGCTTTTTGTGCCCCAGGATAATTCCTGCAACAGTCCAGTTGGCTTTCAGGATTTCCAGTATCAGAACCAGCAAATATGCACATCCTAACACTGCACACCGCCAGATTCTCCATTCGGTTTTCAGACTGTATCCCAGATGGCGGCACATGAATACAGCCACGCCGCCGGTGATCAGCAGTCCGAATATGCAGATTTCCAGTGTGATCTGCTGACTGAGAATCAGCCAGAACAAAAATAGAATTACAATCATTTTCTATCGCTCTTTTCGTATATATTAAAGTAAGTTTTTCTCAAAGCAAACGCTATTATAGCACTTTGTTTTTGAATATGCAACATTCTGACGAAATTCTTTATGGATCTGTATTTTCAGGAATTGACAATTACAATTTGCCCCATTATAATGAAATCAAACAGGATAAATTTAGCAGTTTTGCAACCCGCAGAAAGGAATAATAGAGGTCACATTGATGAAACGGATGAAAGGCGTTACGGTTCCCCATTTGAAATCCACCGCGGATAGTGTTCCCACACGGATGACAGATCTGGATATTGCCGTATATCCCATGGTGCAGCATATCGGCGCACCGTGTAAACCGGTTTGCCGTCCGGGAGACGCTGTATATGTGGGCACGCTACTGGGACAGGCGAGCGACGGTCTGTCTTCTCCCATATATTCCGGTGTGTCCGGTACGGTGGATAAAATCGAAGACATTCTGCTGTCGGGCGGCGGATATGCTCCTGCCGTATATATTGTTCCGGACGGCAAGATGACACCGGATCCAGCAATCACACCCCCAGTAGTCACGGATCTGCAAAGCTTTATAAAAGCTGTAGAGCACAGCGGTGTTGTTGGTTTGGGTGGGGCAGGATTTCCCACAGGCGTAAAGCTGGGTGTGAAAGATGCTTCCCGTATACAGGAAATAATCATCAACGGTGCGGAGTGCGAGCCTTATATTACCAGCGACACCCGTACCATGCTGGATCGGGATCAGGATATGCTGGAAGGAATCCACCTGCTGCAAAAATATTTACAAGCGAAAAAAATTATCATTGCCATAGAAAAAAATAAACCGAAATGCGTGCGTGCAATGCGGGACATCACTGAGGGAAATGAGGCGGCTTTTGTGAAGGTTCTGCCTTCCGTATATCCCCAGGGCGCGGAAAAGGTGCTGATTTATCATACCACTGGCAAAGTCGTTCCTGAGGGCGGTCTGCCTATTGACGTGGGTGTGATTGTGCTCAACTGTACAACCCTTGCGGCGATTGCCCAGTATATTCGTACAGGTATGCCTCTTGTGGAAAAATGCATTACGGTAGACGGTTCTGCCGTAATGCATCCGCAGAACGTGATTGTACCCATTGGAGCAACATTGGAGGCGGTATTCAACTTCTGCGGTGGATTCAAAGCCCAGCCGGGAAAGGTACTGTACGGAGGTCCTATGATGGGAGTATCCGTTCCGGAGCTTAGTATGCCCGTTCTGAAACAGACGAATGCGCTTCTTGCCCTGGATGGCCGGGATGCTGCTCCAGTGGATGCAACAAACTGTATCCGGTGCGGACGCTGCACCAATGTGTGTCCAGTGGGGCTTGCGCCGGTATCTATTGCCGCGGCATATGGAAGCGGAAGTATGGAAACGCTGCAGAAGATTCATGCGAATCTGTGTATGGAATGCGGTTGCTGCAGCTATGTTTGCCCGGCAAAACGCCCTCTGGTGCAGCAGAACAAGCTTGCCAAGGCGGCGCTTGCCGCATGGCTTAAATCGAATCGGTAACATTGGTAGGATGCGGAAAGGGATTGCAGAATGAATCAGAAATTGCAGATCACAGTATCTCCACATATCAGAAGCAGTGTGACTACCGGCAGTATTATGCTGGATGTAATCATTGCGCTATGCCCAGCGCTTGCCGCGTCTGTGTGGCTGTTCGGCGCACGCGCCCTATACATCACAGCAATTTGCGTGCTGTCCTGTGTACTGTCTGAACTGGCGTTCGAACTCATCACCAGGCGCACGCCCACAGTCGGGGATTTGTCCGCCATCGTTACAGGCATGCTGCTTGCTTTTAATCTGCCGGTGACTATTCCGGAATGGCAGGCGGTCATCGGCAGTGTTGTTGCAATCGTTGTAGTAAAGCAGTTGTTTGGCGGAATTGGATGTAATTTTGCCAATCCGGCAATTACAGCGCGGATTGTGCTGCTTTTGTCTTTTTCCGGGACAATGACAAATTGGACAAAACCTACAGGCTTTTCGGGAGGGGAACTGATCAGCAGTGCCACTCCCTTGGCAGCTGAACCGGGTGCGTCGCCCTCTTTGTATGATCTGTTTTTGGGTACGCATGGGGGCTGTCTGGGTGAAACATGTGCGCTGGCGCTTCTGATCGGCGGGGTATATCTCTTAATCCGCAAGGTGATCACCTGGCAAACGCCCGCTGCATTTATTGGCACAGTATTCCTGATTTCCTTTTTTGTCGGGGGCTGCAGTTTTGAAGCCGCATTGTATCAGATCCTCTCCGGCGGGCTGATGCTGGGCGCGTTCTTTATGGCTACGGATTATGCTACTTCTCCGCCTACAGCCTCCGGAAAAATTGTGTTTGGTATCGGATGCGGGCTGATTACGGCGGCGATCCGTTTGTGGGGAACATATCCGGAGGGTGTGTCTTTCGCCATTTTGTTTATGAATATTCTGACCCCGTATATTACGAAGCTTTGTGCGAGAAAGGTTTTTGGCGCTGTCCCGGCAGGAAAAATCAGAAAAGCGTAACATGGGAGAAAGGAAATGGTAGTCCATATGAAACGCGAGGCATGGAAAAGTATTGCAGTTTTAACGAGTATATGTCTGGTTGTGGCAGTGCTGCTGGCGGCTGTGAACCATGTTACTGCTCCCATTATAGAAGACTCTGCCGCCACCGGCGCACAGGCGTCCTTATACGCGGTGCTTCCGAATGCGGCGGGCTTTGAAGAAGAAACTCCTGCCGGAGAAGTTCCCGAAACCGTTACGGGAATATTCCGAGATACAGGCGGGAGCGGCTATGCTGTTACTCTGTCCACCAGTTCCTCTTATTCCGCAACGCCTATGACCTTTACGGTAGGTGTTGGCACAGATGGGAAGATTATCGGTGTGGAAATAACGAACTATGCAGAATCCAAGGATTTTGGAGAGTATCCCAGCACATATGTGGGACAGGATTCCGCACTTTCCGGCGTGGATATATACGCCGGCGTCACTTATTCCTCAACAGCGTTCCGTAGTGCAGTGGAGGATGCGTTTTCCGTACTGATCGAGCTTGGCGGTGTGGCACAGGGAAATAAAACGGAAGAGCAAATTATTGAAGAATTAAAGCCCCTGCTGCTCCCTGGTGCACTGACGCGGGCTGGCACACCCAAGCTGGAGGAATATACGGTCTCAGAGAATGGAATCAAGCAGGCGATGCGTGCCGCAAACGATGTGGGATATCTGTATGTTCTGGAGGATGGCGGAGAAACTTTCGTTGTCGCAGTCAGCTCTACAGGCGGTGTGGTTTGCATGAATCTGGAAGGCAAGGATGTAACGGCGGAGCAGGAAGCTCTCGCTGCGCGTGCCTTGGAGCTTTCCGACACGGATTCCATTCATGAGAAAAATAAAACGGCCGCTGCCCGGGCGCTGCCGGATGGTGCAGTGCTCACTCCCGTATCGGTTTCCGGTCAGTTTGGCACAGTGTCCAGTATATATGCCATATCCGGTGCAGGGGCTGCCGCCTATGCTATGGTATGCACGCCTTACGGATACCGTACCCCTATGAAGCTTGTGTTTGTATTGAGTGAAAACGGTGAAACGATGGGATTTCGTTCTGCCGGGGAACTGATTCAGGAAAGCGATTATTATACGAACTATTCTCTGGATGAATCTGCATATGCAGCCGGATTGATCGGTATTACCGGCGGTACAGCGTCCGAGGATTTGACACTGATCTCTGGTGCTACAATGACTGGTGATGGTGTGTGGGCGGCGCTGCAGGATGTGTTTGCTGCATATGAAGCGCTCAGGATGCAATAAGGCAGAGAGGGGAAATGATTATGTGGAAGAATTTTCTGAAGGGAATTATCCGGGAAAATCCCGTTTTGGTGTTGCTGCTCGGCACCTGCCCCACCCTTGCTGTGACGACCTCTGTTTCCAGTGCTTTTGGTATGGGCATAGCTTTTACAGTGGTGCTTCTTGGTTCCAATATTGTGATTTCGGCCATGCGCAGGGTGATTCCGGGTCA
>CATLAS010000026.1 GCA_949878535.1 uncultured Eubacteriales bacterium
AAAGCTCGGAGGGGTTGTTTACATAATACTATCGACTTACAATTCCTGCAAAACGATAGGAATACAATCCCCCAGTCGCTCCGCGACTTGCCCCCTTTGCACAAGGGGGGCCTTTTTATATTTGTCCTGCGTGGGATGCTCCCCTTTATACAAGGAGACCTTTTATATTTGTCCTGTGTGGGATGCCCCCCTTTCTCTTTGCTGGGGGCCTTTAAACTTCGGGTGCAATCAATAAACCACTTAAATCATGACTACTTTCAGCGTGTTGGTCGTTCCATTCACATTCAACGGCACGCCACCGGTAATTACCGCAGTGTCACCTTTCGAAACTGCGTCGATCTGCTTTGCACAGTCGATGGCATGGCGGAACAGACTATCCGTATCCTTCTGATCCAATGCAATTACTGGATGCACACCCCAGGACATGGAAAGCTGGTGGTAGGTTTTCTCCTCTGGTGTTGCTGCTACAATTGCCTGCAGGGGTCTGAATTTGGAAACGAGACGGGCAGTGTAGCCAGACTGGGTCACTGCGATAATTGCTTTGGCACGCAAATCCCGAGCGGTTGTGCAGGCTGCATCGCAAATTGCGTTTGTCGTGTCTTCATCGTCCACTTCGTATTTAATCCCAGAATAAGCATGCATGGAAAACGCATCCCGCTCCGCCTGCCGTGCAATTTTTGCCATCACCTCTACCACATGCGGCGGGTCAATTCCCATGGCCGTTTCACCGGAAAGCATAACTGCACTTGTCCCATCGAACACTGCGTTTGCAACGTCGGAAATTTCCGCACGGGTAGGCGTGAGACTGCTGATCATCGATTCCAACATCTGGGTAGCAGTGATGACAATTTTGCCGGACTGATAGCACTTTTTAATAAACTGCTTCTGAATGCCCGGTAGTTTTTCAAATTCCACTTCCACACCCATATCGCCTCGGGCAACCATGATACCATCGGATACTTCCAGAATCTCATCAAAATTTTCCACGCCCTGCATGTTCTCAATCTTGGAGATAATCTTTATTTTATGACCACCGTTGTAATCCATAAATTTCCGCAGCGCAATCACATCTTCACAGCTGCGCACAAAAGATGCAGCAATAAAGTCCACATCATTTTCAATTCCAAAAATCACGTCCGCTTTATCCGCTTCGCTCAAATAAGGCATATCGATGGGGAATTTGGGAATGTTGATAGATTTTCTGTTTTTGATCACGCCGTCTGTCTCTACAAGACAGACAATATCTGTTTCCGTAGTCTCTGTAACAGTGAAAGACAGCCGTCCATCATCCAGCAAAATCCGGATGCCCGGTTTCAACTGACTGGGCAGCGCCGAATACGTAATGGAAACCTCTTTTTCATCGCCTTCCACTTCTCTGGTTGTAAAAATATACGTTTCCCCTGCATGTACTGCGGCACTTCCCTCCCGCAAGGTTTTAATCCGGATTTCAGGGCCTTTTGTATCCAGCATTACAGCGGCAGAAATATGCATCTGATCTCGCACGCTCCGAAACCGCTCGATTGTTTTTTTATGTTCCTCATGGGTGCCGTGGGAGAAATTCAGTCTCGCAACATTCATCCCGGCGCGCAGCATCTTCCGCATCACCTTCTCGCTGTTGCTTGCCGGCCCCAGCGTGCATACAATTTTTGTTTTCCGCATTCTCGTACCTTGCCTTTCTACTCTGCAAGCGCTTCACTATTTTTTCTTTCATATTATAGTATATAGGAGACTGAAAAATTGTCAATTGTATTTTTGCCTTAAATTGTGAATAGAACGAAAACTTCCCTTATGCTTTTTGTAGAGATCTGCTGTACTTTGGAAAATTCTATTCGTAAAGACTTGATTTTACACAGCGCTCGGTATATAATAAATAGAACAAATACAGAATTTCTAAGGAGTGGGCAAATGTTAGTTAATGCAAAAGAGATGCTGACCAAGGCAAAGGCCGGCAAGTACGCAGTCGGTCAATTCAACATCAACAACCTGGAGTGGACCAAGGCGGTTCTGGAAACTGCCCAGGAACTGAACAGCCCGGTTATTCTCGGCGTTTCTGCAGGAGCCGGCAAGTATATGTGCGGCTTCAAAACCGTTGCTGCTATGGTTGACGCAATGGTTGACAGTCTGGGAATCACCGTTCCCGTTGCACTGCACCTGGACCACGGCACATATGAGGATTGCTACAAATGCATTGAAGCAGGATTTTCCTCCATTATGTTCGACGGTTCTCACTATCCTATCGAGGAAAATATCGCAAAAACCAAAGAGCTCATTGACGTTTGCGCACAGAAGGGACTTTCTCTGGAAGCAGAAGTCGGCTCTATCGGTGGTGAAGAAGACGGCGTTGTAGGAATGGGCGAATGCGCTGATCCGGACGAATGCAAAATGATTGCAGATCTGGGCGTTACAATGCTTGCTGCTGGTATCGGTAATATTCACGGTAAATACCCCGAAAACTGGGCAGGTCTTTCTTTTGAGACACTGGACGCTATCCAGCAGAAAACAGGGGACATGCCTCTGGTACTGCACGGCGGCACCGGCATTCCTGAAGATATGATCAAAAAGGCAATTTCTCTGGGCGTTGCTAAAATCAACGTAAACACAGAGTGCCAGATTTCCTTCGCTGCTGCTGTTCGCAAGTATGTAGAAGAAGGCAAAGATTTGCAGGGCAAAGGCTTCGACCCCAGAAAACTTCTGGCGCCCGGCACCCAGGCAATCAAAGACACTGTAAAAGAAAAAATGGAACTTTTCGGTTCTGTAGGCAAAGCGTAAAAATCAGTTAAAAAAAGCCGCTGACTCATCAGCGGCTTTTTTTATACCTGATTAAAAACAAAGGGAACTCCGCGAAGCTCTCATCTTAAAGGAGCCCTTGTGTGGTTCTAACACATCCCATTAAGTCCCCCTTGTGCATCGGGGGATTGTTGCGTTATCCTGCCTGCCGATTTATAGGTGATCTAAAATGACAGTATAGACAATCCCTCAGTCGCTGTCGCTTCGCTTGGCGACAGCTCCCTTTACACAAGGGAGCCTTTTTATGTTTGTGCTACACGACATGCCTCAGGAGTTCGCTGCGCGGCTCCTCACATGGGATGGCTTTAAGATTTTATTTGGTATAGGTTCCATACACCGCTGCATCGCCAAGCTGTGCTTCTATTTGCAGTAGCCGATTATACTTTGCAACACGCTCACTCCGGCACGGCGCGCCGCATTTGATATATCCAGCATTGACGCCTACCGCAATATCCGCAATACTGGCGTCCTCTGTTTCTCCAGATCGGTGGGAAATTACCGTCCGATATCCGTTTTCCCGGGCGGTACGTATCACTTCCAGCGTCTCTGTCAATGAGCCTATCTGGTTGGGCTTAATCAAAATTGCATTTCCTGCCCCCTGTGCAATTCCCCGGCAAAGCCGCTTTGTGTTTGTTACAAACAAATCGTCTCCCACAAGCGCCATGCGGCTTCCCAATCGGCGTGTCAATTCCGTCCAGCCTGTAAAGTCATCCTCACCAAGACCATCCTCCAACGATACGATAGGATACTTTTGACTCAGTGCATCCCATTTATCAATTAGCTGTTCCGCTGTCATTTTTATGCCTGCTTTCGGGAGGGTATATCCATCCGCATCTGCCCATTCGCTTGCAGCAGCGTCCAACGCAATCTGCACCTGTCCGGTAGTATATCCCGCTTCTTCAATTGCCCGCACCAGATAATCCAGGGCTTCCTCTTCGCCGAACAAATCCGGTGCATATCCACCCTCATCCCCAACGCCAACAGATTTTCCATCGTGCTTTAAAATCTTTCCCAGCGCATGGTAAATCTCACTACCCGCACAAAGCGCCTCGGAAAAACTGTCAAAACCTGCCGGCAGAATCATAAATTCCTGTATATCCACATTATTGGAAGCATGTGCGCCTCCGTTGAGCACATTCATCATAGGAATTGGCAGACGAACCGCGTTAATTCCGCCGATATACCGATATAAAGGAAGCCTTGTTTCCTGTGCTCCGGCTTTTGCTGCTGCCAGGGAAACCGCAAGTATTGCGTTCGCGCCCAAGTTGGATTTATCCTCTGTATGATCCAACTGCAGCATTGCACTGTCCAAACCATACTGGTTGATCCGGCATCCGGACAAAGCAGGTGCAATAACGCTGTTTACATTGTCCACAGCCTGCAGAACGCCTTTTCCGTTATATCGGTCTGTGTCTCCATCACGCAATTCCAATGCTTCGTATCTTCCGGTAGATGCCCCGGAAGGAACTGCGGCAGATCCGCCTGTACCATCGTCCAAAAGAACAACAGCCTCTACCGTTGGATTCCCTCTGGAATCCAGAATTTCCTGCGCGCATATGCTTTTAATTTTGGTGGGAAATGCCATATTCTTATCTACCTTCCGCTTCTTTAAAATCGTATAAAGACTTTCTTTTATTCGTTGCCAGTTTCACACCGGACAGCCCGCCGATATTTCAGGAAGTCTTTTCCACAGTATTCGCTGCAAAATGTCTGTTTATTCACTGTTCGGTAGCAAATTCCAAGGAAAAGACATATACTGCATTGAAAGAATGCCTTATCCAATAAGGCTTAAAGAGAGGAATGCAGATTCATGATGACAATTTATACGGTCCAATCAGGAGATACCGTTCAATCCATTTCCCAGATGTTCGGGGTTCCCGCATCGCTAATCATTGCTACAAATGAACTGGAAAATCCAGCAAATCTCAGTGTAGGTCAATCCCTGGTCATTCAATTTCCGGAACAAACCTATACGGTGGAAGAGGGGGACAGCCTGCAATGGATTGCCCGGGGATTTAACACCACCGTAGACGCGCTTCAGCGAAACAATCCCCAACTTGCCGGCATGGAAACCATCTATCCGGGACAAACGCTGGTCATATCCTACGGAGCACCACCACTGGGGGAAATCAGCGTGACCGGATTCGCTTATCCCTACATATCCGATGAAGTCTTAAACCGTACCCTTCCTTATCTAACATATCTATCCGTATTTTCTTACGGTCTCAATCCGGACGGCACACTGGTTCCACCAGAAGGAGGCGGTGATCAGCGTCTGGTAGACGCTGCTGTGGATGGAGGCGTTGTTCCCTTATTGATGCTGACCTCCCTTACTGCTGACGGCACTTTTTCCAACGAACTGGTTAATATGATCCTTTCTGACCCCGCGCTTCAGCAAACAGTCATTACAAACACTGTAGATACAGTGAAGCGAATGGGATACGGCGGCGTGGATGTGGATTTTGAATATATCTCCCCACAATATGCGCAGGCCTACGCCGATTTCGTCAGTGCACTGAAGGAAGCGCTGGGCGAGGATTATACCGTATTTACCGATCTGGCGCCAAAAACATCCGCTTCGCAGCCGGAGCTGCTGTATGCAGGTCACAACTATGCCGCACTTGGGCAGGCAGCGGACGACGTTCTGCTCATGACTTACGAATGGGGATATCAGTTTGGACCACCCCTGCCTGTCTCCCCCATTGATCAGGTGCGCCGTGTAGTTGAATATGCACTTACAGAAATTCCCGGAGAGAAAATTTCCATGGGAATTCCTACATATGGCTACGACTGGACGCTCCCCTTTGTAAGAGGCACGGCAGCAGAACCTCTGTCCGCACAGGAGGCAGTTGCACGCGCCTTTGAAAAAAAGGCGCAAATCCAATATGATGAAACGGCACAAGCTCCATATTACACCTATTGGCAGCAGGACAACACCGGCACACCCCGGGAACACATTGTCTGGTTTCAGGACGCCCGAAGCGCCGATGCGCTGCTTCGTCTAATCCAGGAATACGGAATAGACGGCGCCGGCATATGGAATATCATGCGCTGGTTTCCCCAGCTTTGGGCTGTGTTGAATCAGCTTTATACTATACGGAAGGTGTAAAAGGTCATAGGACCAGCCCGAAAGGCCCTTTTGTGCGGGAGGTCGTGCAGCGAACTCCTGGGGGCATGTCGCCTCCTTTGGCACAAAGGAGGCTTGGGTTTGTTCAAACTTGCACGATATTGCTAAGCATCAATAAAAATGCTTCCCAAATGGAAGCATACCAACAAAAAAGGCTCCCTTGTGTAAAGGGAGCTCCCGCATAGCGGGTGAGGGATTGTTTTACTACCCATATGTTGTATTTTATACTGAATAGTATGGCCCCCCCTTCATTAACTTCGCTACGCTTAGTTGACACCTCCCCTTTCACAGGGGAGGCTTAGGGAGGCGTGGAGCCGTGCAGTGGAGCCTCACATGGGGCTTTTAAGTTCTCAGAAACTTTAAAGTGATTCCCCTGTATTTTTGTAAACTTTTTATGAACAATGTCTTCCCTCTTGAACAAACTTCCTTTTTATGCTAAAATATAAAGCACGCGCAAAGCGTAAAAACACACATGCGGCTGTATGAAATTGCCGGTTGCCGGACAGGCTCCTGTCGGGTGCAGTTCGTTGCCGCATGGTGGAAAAAACCTAAGGAGGACATTATCATGTCTGTTGTATCCATCAAACAGCTTCTTGAAGCAGGTGTGCATTTCGGTCACCATACAAGACGCTGGAACCCCAAAATGGCCGAATATATCTTCACTGAAAGAAACGGCATCTATATCATCGACCTGCAGAAAACTATTAAAAAGTTCGATGAAGCGTACATGTTCGTGCGCGAAATCTCTGAAGCAGGCGGAAAAGTGCTGTTTGTCGGCACAAAGAAGCAGGCTTCCGATACCATTCGCGAGGAAGCAGAGCGCTGCGGTCAGTACTACGTAAACGTACGTTGGCTGGGCGGCATGCTCACCAACTACAAAACCATCCGCTCCAGTATCGCAAGACTGACCAACCTGGAAAAAATGCAGGAAGACGGCACTTTCGATATGCTCCCGAAAAAGGAAGTTGCTATGCTCCAGAAAGAAATGATGATTCTGGAACGCAACCTGGGCGGTATTAAAACCATGAACGGACTGCCGGATGCAATCTTCATTGTTGACCCCCGCAAGGAACACAACGCGGTTCTGGAAGCAAAGAAGCTGGGTATCCCTGTAGTTGCAATCGTTGACACCAACTGTGATCCCGACGACGCAGATTATGTAATCCCCGGTAACGACGACGCAATCCGTGCGATTCGTCTTATCTCTTCTGTTCTGGCTGATGCTGTTATCGAAGGCAGACAGGGCGAGCAGACAGAAGAAGCTGCAGCTGAAAAAGAAGCTGTGGAAGCAGAGGAAGCAGCAGCTGAGTAATTCCCCAAAAAAATCTGAGTCTATGAAAGGTATGGTATAATATATATGGCAGCTATTACCGCAAAAATGGTAGCAGACCTGCGCGCAAAAACTGGCGTAGGTATGATGGAGTGCAAAAGGCACTCAATGAAGCAAACGGCGACTTTGACGAAGCTGTAAAGCTTCTTCGTGAAAAAGGTCTGTCCGTAGCAGCAAAAAAAGCAGGTAGAATCGCCGCTGAAGGCGTTGTTGATATCATGGTAGAAGGCGACTGCGCTGTAATGATCGAAGTAAACGCAGAAACCGACTTTGTTGCAAAGAACGAAACCTTCAAGGAATTCGTTCGCGGCATTGAAAGAGCAATTCTTGCAGGCAAGCCGGCAACGATTGAGGAACTTCTCGCTCTTCCGTATGACGACAGCTTCACTGTAGACGCAAAAGTGAAGGACATGATTTTTACCATTGGTGAAAACATGAACATCCGCCGCTTTGTTATCGTGGAAGGCATTTTCTCCACTTATATCCATGGTGCAGGCACCACCGGCGTTATCGTTAAATTCAACACTGACGCTGACACCGCTGCAAAACCCGGCTTTGCAGAATTTGCAAAGAATATCGCGCTGCAGATCGCAGCCGGCTCTCCTCCCTCTTATGTAACACGGGATCAGGTTCCCGCTGCTGCAGTTGAGGAAGAAAAGCAGGTGCTGATCGCACAGATTAAAAATGATGAGAAAAATGCCAGCAAGCCCGATGCAATCATTGAAAAAATGGTTACCGGCAAGATCGGCAAATTCTATCAGAGAGAGTGTCTCGTTGAGCAGGGCTATGTAAAGGATGACAGCATGTCTGTTGGTCAGTACATGGAAGCTACCGCGAAAGAACTCGGCGGTGC
>CATLAS010000027.1 GCA_949878535.1 uncultured Eubacteriales bacterium
TATTGGCTGCTGTTGCTGCTGCCAGGAAGATTTTGTCTACTTCCTCCTGACTGTACTTCGCGTACGCCGCCTGCGCTTCCCGCGTCTTCCTCAGCTGCTCTTCCAGTCCCTCTACATTCTCTACCATAACTCTCATATATATCCTCCTGAAATGATTTACTTACCAATTTGTATTTTCAAATGTGCCAATGCCAATGCCATATTTTCATATTGGACGGCAATATCCGACGGTACGTCCAGCGTGCAGGGAGCAAAGCTCCATATTGCCCGGATGTTGTTTTGCATCAGACGGCTGCATACTCCCTGGGCTTCTCCCGCAGGAACGGCGATAATGCCGATTGACACTGATTTCTCTGTGCAGAAAGCCTCCAAAGATTCCATAGGCAAAATCCGTTTGCCTGTTTCGCTTTGTTCTTCTGCTGTGACCGACCGATCAAAAGCAGCAAGGATTTCCAATCCGTATCCTGCAAATCCGCCGTAGTCTAACAGGGCTCTGCCGAGCTTTCCTGCACCGATGATCACAGCACCGCCGTTTTCACAGCTGAGATACCCTTTCAGACTTTGGGCAAGCTGCGCTGCGTCATATCCGACTTTGGGTTTTCCTGCACCACTGATACTGCCCAGATCCTTACGTACCTGCACCTCACCCAGTCCCAACTCTTTAGCAATAGATGTGGCAGAGATGTTTCGAGTTTGCGGGGGCAGGGTTTTCAGATACTGGAGATACATGGGGATTCTGCCGAGGGTTGCCCGGGATATTTCACGGTTTTGCACAGCGGCGCCTCCCTTCAAAATCTGCGTTGTTTTTCGCACGGGTTTATTTTATCAAATTTTGCGGAAAATGGGAAATGCCTGTTTGTTATATCGGTAATATCTTTATCGATATACCCGCGGTTGATTGGGCAGAGCCTTATAAATATTTATGCGCTTCCGCCGCTTCCCATCTATTATAGCCCCCAGTGGAGGATCTTCGCTACGCGAACTCCCGGGGAGGTGACACGGTGCAAGCTCTGCCTCTTCTTTAGCTCCCCCCCAGCAAAGGGGGCACACTGCAAACCCCACCTTTTCTGCAGCCCCCCTTGTGCAAAGGGGGGTGGGTTTTGCGTAGCAAAACGCGGGGGATTGTTTGTATATGCTGTCGATTTACAGGGTATCCAAAATAATAGCTGGGACAATCCCTCAGTCTCCGCTCTGCGGAGCCAGCCCCCTTTGCACAAGGGGGCCTTCATGCAAACCTTAGCCTCCCCTGTGCAAGGGGAGGTGGGTTTTGCGCAGCAAAACTCGAAGGGGTTGTTTTGGTAGACTGCCGATTTACAGGATATCCAAAACGATAGCTGGGACAATCCCTCAGTCTCCGCTCTGCGGAGCCAGCCCCCTTTGCACAAGGGGGCCTTTTAAAGTTATGTGCTACACGTGAGCTCCCTTTACTGGGGGGAGCCTTTTTTGTTAGGGGACTGCGCGGAGCCAGTCACCTTCACTGAGGGAGCCTTTAAAGTTATGTGCTGCGCGGGAGTTCCCTTTGGTGGGGGAGGCTAATGAAGTTTGGCGGAGCCTTTTAATTTTGGGGCATAACTCCCGCCGGAGTCTTTTCGTATATTCCAAATAAATACGCGTTTTTTATAGATTTTCTTCCTCTTATATGATACAATGAATCATATATATTCAACAGTCGGAGGGTTTCATGAACTTACTGCATATGAAATACGCTGTGGAAATTGCAAATGCGGGATCTATCAACAAAGCTGCAGAGCGGCTGTACGTAGGGCAGCCGAACCTGAGCCGCGCCGTAAAGGAACTGGAAACCTCTTTAGGTGTTGCGATTTTTGACCGCACCTCCAAAGGTATGTTTCTCACCCCGGACGGGGAGGTGTTTATTCGTTCTGCGAAAAATATTTTGAAGCAGGTAGACGAAATTGAAGGTATGTTTCAGAAAGAGGCAGTGCGCAAAAAACGTTTTTCCATATCCGTTCCCCGGGCAAGCTATGTGGCGGACGCTCTGGCAAACTTTTCAAAACTGCTGGCAGACGACACAGAGATAGAAATCTTCTATAAAGAAACGAACTCCATGCGCGCTATAAAAAATATTTTGCAAGCAGATTACAAGCTGGGAATCGTTCGATACGCAGAGACATACGACAAATACTACAAAACAATGATGGACGAAAAAGGGCTTGCTTGTGAGATGATAACAGAATTCCGATATGTTCTGGCGGTAAGCCGGGAAAGCGCACTGGCGAAGAAGGATCCGATAACCTTTGACGACTTGGAAAACTATATTGAAATTGCCCACGCAGACCCCTTTGTGCCCTCTCTTTCTCTGGCGGAGGTCAAGAAAGAAGAACTGCCGGACAATATCCGCCGCCGGATTTGCGTGTTCGAGCGGGCAAGCCAGTTTGAACTGCTTGCCAGGAATCCCGATACGTTTATGTGGGTATCTCCCGTTCCCGAAAAGCTTCTGGATCGGTACGGATTGGTGCAGAAAGTGTGCGGGGAAAACAAGCGGGTATACAAAGACGTTTTGATCCACAAAAAGGACTATGCGCTGACGGAACTTGACAATCTGTTTATTTCCGAACTTTGCCGTTCAAAACGTGCAGTGTTCGCGTGAGTGACACATAAAAGAAAGGCATGGTGATACACAAATGAAACGAATGATTCATTCCATAGTATGTATTGGTTTATCCCTGTTCCTTCTTTTGCAAACTATGGGCTGCGCCGATAAAATCCAGGCGCAGGATTTAACAAAATCGATCCGGAGAGAATCCCCTGCCGGACAAACAACAGACGCATCGTTTAAAAAATCGGTGGCTGACTTTTCTATCAATCTCTTTCAAGCTGCCGTGCAAGCGGACAATGCCTTGGCAGACGAAAAAAATGCGCTGATCTCCCCCATATCCGTCATGCTTGCCCTTACTATGACTGCCAATGGGGCAGACGGCAAAACAAGGGAAGAGATGGAAGCGGTACTGGGCAGTGAAGTTTCTTTAGAGGCACTAAACGAATACTTATATACCTATACGGAGGAGCTGCCCTCTGCAAAAGGCGAACGGATGCACTTTGCAAATTCCCTCTGGATTCGGGAAGATAAAATTGAGATAGAACAGGATTTTTTACAGAAAAGCGCAGATTATTACAAAGCATCTATATATGAAGCTCCCTTCGACACCCAAACCGTGAAGGACGTTAATTTCTGGGTAAAAGAGCACACAGATGGGATGATTGACCAGCTTGTAGAGCAAATCGACGAAAATACAATGGTAATGCTGATCAACGCACTGGCATTTGATGGGCTATGGGAAACGCCTTTCGCGGAAGACGCGATATCCAGTAAACTGTTCTATCCGGAAGGAAAAGAACCATACCGTGTAGAAATGCTTGAAGGCGAGGAAATGCTGTATATCGAGGATGGGGATACTACCGGTTTCCTCAAGCCGTATAAAAAAGGGAACTACAGCTTCGCAGCACTGCTGCCGGGAGAGGATTGTTCCATAGAGGAATTTGTATCGTCTCTTACCGGAGAAAAATTTCTGAAATGGATGCAAAGTGCATGGCAGATGGAAGTGGAAATTACGCTTCCGAAATTCAATTGTGAATACAGCACCAAATTAAAGGACGCCCTTATAAGTATGGGTATGCCGACCGCTTTTGGGTATGAATCGGATTTTACCAAAATGGGAACCGCACCCAGCGGCCCGTTGTATATAGGCAATGTAATTCATAAAACATACATATCTGTAGATGAACGGGGAACAAAAGCTGCTGCAGCAACAGAAGTAACAATAGATTCTCGCGGTCCGGCAACAGCAGTCAATCTAAACAGACCTTTTATATATGCGATCATTGACAACACCACATCTCTGCCGCTATTTATCGGCATGGTGAATGATTTGTCATAAAGGGGTGGATTGAGAGTTGCAGAACTTGTATCCCACTATCTAAAACTCCCATGTGAGGGTCCGCTACGCAGCACAAGTCTCCCCCAGTAAAGAGAGGTGGATCGTCCGTGCTCCACCAACCTAAAGCCTCCCCCCCAGCAAAGGGAGGTGGATCGCTGAAAGCGAGTCGGAGGGATTGTTTGCACACGCTGCCGATTTACAGATCCTGCAAAATGATTGCATAACAATCCCCCCAGTCTCCGCTGCGCGGATCCAGCCCCCTTTGCACAAGGGGGCCTTTTTAATTTTGTGCTGCACAAGGGAGTCTTTTTATATTTATGCTACACGTCATGCCCCGGGAATTTGCTATGCGAACTCCCGCACGTGGCGGCTTCTGGTATTTGCGGTGCATAAGAGAGTTTTTTCGTTTATGCGCCATTCCTGTCTTTGCAAGCCTTTACAAATTCGAAATAAACTGTTGAATTTTTCGTAAAAATATGTATAATACATTATAATGGTTGTGGATGCGCGCCCGCAGCGCGGATTTTTAGCTTACAGGAGGATTGGTTTTGTCTCATAAAAGAAGTTCCTTTTCCGGCAAGGTCGGATTTGTACTGGCAGCTGCCGGCTCTGCAGTAGGGCTTGGAAACATCTGGCGTTTCCCCTACCTTGCCGCAAAATACGGCGGCGGCATTTTTCTGCTTGTTTATCTGATTTTAGCAGTCACTTTCGGATTTGCTCTAATGACCGCTGAAATTGCTCTGGGCAGAAAAACACAGCTCAGCGCCATCGGCGCGTTCGGATCACTGAATAAACGTTTTTCGTTCCTGGGATATCTTGCATCCATTGTTCCCATGATTATTCTGCCTTATTACTCCGTAATTGGCGGCTGGGTTATGAAATATCTGGTCGGATTTGTTACCGGCGAGGGCGCAGTCATGGCAAACGATATCTATTTCGGCGCGTATATTTCCAAAACCGCCGAACCGATCATCTGGTTTCTGTTGTTTATGGGAATTACAGCTGTGATCGTATTATTTGATGTGGAAAAGGGGATCGAAAAAGTCAGCAAAATCATGATGCCGATATTGGTCGTGCTGATTTTGGTGATCTGCGTTTACACAATTTTTTCCATGGACGGAGCGCTGGACGGCGTTGCATATTATTTAAAGCCGGACTTTTCCAAATTTTCCGTGATGACGGTGGTTGCGGCTATGGGACAATTGTTTTATTCTATGTCCCTGGCAATGGGCATTATGATTACTTTCGGATCCTACATGAAAAAGGATATCCGCATAGAAAAATCTGTCAGGCAGATTGAACTGTTTGACACGGGCATTGCATTTCTTGCAGGGCTTATGATCATTCCGGCAGTGTTTGCGTTTTCCGGTGGAGATGAAGCTGCGCTGGGGCAAGGCCCCGGACTAATGTTTGTAACACTTCCCAAGGTTTTCGCAACCATGCCCGGCGGATCCATCATCGGGGCGGCATTCTTTATTATGGTACTGTTCGCCGCATTGACCTCTGCGATTTCCCTGATGGAAACAATCGTTTCCATTTTCCGGGATAAGCTTGGAATCGGACGCAAACCGGCATGTATCCTTGTATTTGGAATTTGTGTGGCGCTGGGACTGCTGTCCTGCCTTGGTTACAGCGCATGGAGTTCGGTTAAGATTATCGGCATGCAATTTCTGGATCTGTTTGATTTCCTCAGCAATAGTATTATTATGCCAATCACTGCGTTTGCAACCTGTATTTTCGTGGGATATATTCTAAAACCCAAAGCGCTAATTGCAGAATTGGAGCGGGGCGGTCCCTTTAAAGCAAGAACTTTGTTCACCGTAATGATCAAATATGTTGCACCGATTTTTACACTGCTCATTTTGTTGTCATCCATTTTGGATGTGTTCGGCATAGTGAAAATTTAATCATTCCATGAAAAACACCTCCCCTTACATAGGGGAGGTGTTTTCTAATATTCCGAACCTTCCATCAAGGGAAGCGCAGGATAAATCTGCCATACTAAAAGCCCCCAGTAAAGGGAGGTGGCTCGCTGCAGACCCCATCACATTATATAGCCCCCCTTGTGCAAAGGGGGGTGGGTTTTGCGCAGCAAAACGCGGGGGGATTGTCCTGCACAATCTGTCAATTTGTAAATCCTGCAAAATGATTGTATAACAATCCCCCAGTCACAGCAAAGCTGTGACAGCCCCCTTTACACAAAAAGAGGCCTTTTAATATTTGGTGCAATAAAAGGAGTTTTTTAAAGCTCCTCCTGCTGATCCAGATACGACTGTAGAATCAGCGTGGCGGAAAGCTCGTCTACCGCTTTCTTGCGTTTCTCCCCCCGTACATTGATTTCTGATAAAATCTCATGAGCGTTCACAGTAGTCAGTCGCTCGTCCCAGAAAATCACCGGCAGTCCTGTACGCTCAGCCAGCATATCTGCAAAAATACGGCACTTCTCACTGCGCGGTCCCTTGGTTCCGTCCATATTGACCGGATCGCCGATCACAATTCCTGCGGCTTCCCGGTTGGCGGCTGCCTGTGCAACGCCCTCTACCGTTTTGCGCATACTTTTGGATACAACGCATCCTGCGCCGAACGCCATTTTTCCAGCGCTGACCGCAAGTCCGGTGCGCGCGTCTCCGTAATCTACCCCCAGAAGAACGCCCTTCATCGACCACCCTCCCGGATTTCAGCCGCAAAATCCTTTACCTGCTGTAAGGTCGGCACAGAGGGAACTGCGCCCTCTTTGGTTACGGAAATAGCAGCGGCATAAGTGGCGAACCGCGCCGCCTCCAATATATCACCTTTCTGTAAATAGGCGTAAGACAATGCTGCTGTAAACACATCCCCTGCGGCGGTAGTATCTACTGCTTGCACCTTATGGGCAGGAACCAAATGATAATACTTCCCGTCATATACAAAGGATCCTCTGCTGCCCAGCTTCAGCACCACATATTTTGTCTCCACCATTCCTGCAAGCCGAATAGCCGCTTTCAAACAGTTTTCCACACTGTCCGGGTAAATGCCGGTGAGCGCGGCGCATTCCGTTTCATTGGGAGAGAGAATCTCCGCTTTTCCGATTCCTTCCAGTGGAAATCCCGGACGCACCGGACCCGCATCTACAAATAAGGGAATATCTTTTTCCCGTGCAAACCGTGCGGCGGCAAGTACCGCTTCCTCCGGTATCTCCAGTTGTACGAACACCCCATCCGGATAACAGGTAAAAGCTTCTTCTATATTTTCATCTGTTAGGGTGCTGTTCGCTCCCGGATACACGATAATCCGGTTGGCACCGTCCTCTTCTTCCACTAAAATAGAAGCAAGTCCGGTGGGCGCAGCGGGATCTTCAAATACAAACCGGGTATCAATGCCTTCTTCTGCATACAGCCGTTTCAGCCGCGCGCCGTTTTCATCTTTGCCAACCTTGGCACAGAAAACCGCGTCCGCACCGAGCCGCGCAAACGTCACTACACTGTTGGAGCCTTTGCCCCCTGCCACATATTTACATGTTGCGTCTTCCAGTACCGTTTCTCCCTGCTGGGGCAGACGCGCCATACGCTGTACAAAATCAATATTGGCTGAACTGACTACCAGAATTCTGTGTTTCACGCTTTATCCACTCCTTTTCCCAGTTGTATTTTTCCTTTTATTACATACAGTATACTATGCTTTTCTCCGGGATGCAAGGCGCAGTTTTTAAGTTTTGGTAAAACTTTACGGTAAAGTGCACGGAAGGATTGATTTTCCTATCACTTCTTTATATAATAATTTGCAGGTAATTTAGCTTCCCTCTGAGGAGCTGCCGCGCAGCATAAACCGCAAAAGGTCCCCCAGCAAAGGGAGCTGTCGCCCAAACGCAGTGATGCGAAGCGATAGCGACTGAGGGATTGTTATACTATCATTCTGCAGGATTTACAAATCGGCAGATTGTGCAAGACAATCCCCCCGAGTTTTGCTGCGCAAAACTCACCCCCCTTTGCACAAGGGGGGCTATATAATGGGATGGGACCTGCGGCGGTCCACCCTCTACACAAGAGAGGCTATAGTGAGATAAGGCCTGCAACGGTCCACCCTCTACACAAGAGAGGCTATAGTGAGATGAGACCTGCGGTGGTCCACCCTCTACACAAAGAGGGGCTATAATGAGATGGGGCCTGCAGCAAGCCACCTCCTCG